>NZ_DASTTN010000436.1:0-4128 GCF_035760125.1 Flavobacterium sp. | reverse complement strand
ATACCGTAAAATCACTTCCGATTTTGTAAAAGTTGAAAAATTAGGCGATAGAGAAATCTTGACTGTTGACCCAAAAGGGTTGGAGTTATTGGCACAAGAAGCGTTGAAAGATGTTTCTTTTATGTTGCGTACTTCGCATTTGGAAAAGTTAAGAGCGATTCTTGATGATCCAGAAGCGACCGACAATGACCGATTTGTAGCTTATAATTTATTGCAGAATGCAGTTGTGGCGATCGATGGGGAATTACCTTCTTGTCAGGACACTGGAACAGCGATTGTAATGGCCAAAAAAGGAGAAAACGTATATACAGGTGTTGATGATGCTGAATGGCTCTCAAAAGGGATTTTTAATACGTATCAAGAAAGAAACCTTCGTTATTCCCAAATTGTGCCAATCAGTATGTTTGAGGAAAAAAACTCCGGTTCAAATCTTCCAGCGCAAATTGACATTTATGCCAAAAAAGGAGCTTCTTATGAATTTTTATTTTTAGCAAAAGGAGGAGGTTCTGCGAACAAAACCTATTTATACCAACAAACTAAATCTTTATTGAATGAAAAATCTTTGGATGCTTTCATTCGTGCCAAAATAATGGACTTGGGAACTTCTGCTTGTCCACCGTATCACTTGGCTTTAGTGATAGGAGGAACTTCTGCAGAAGCGAATTTGGCAGCCGTTAAAAAAGCATCTGCAGGTTATTTTGACAATTTACCTACTTCCGGAAATATGGCTGGTCAGGCTTTCCGTGATTTGGAATGGGAAAAACGAGTGCAGTTAATTTGCCAGGAAAGTCATATTGGAGCGCAATTTGGAGGAAAATATTTCACTCACGATGTTCGAGTGATTCGTTTGCCACGTCACGCAGCTTCTTGTCCGGTTGGATTGGGAGTTTCTTGTTCGGCAGATAGAAATATCAAAGGAAAAATTACAAAAGACGGTGTTTTTGTAGAACAATTGGAAGTGAATCCAAAACGTTTGTTACCTGAAACGCCACCACATTTGGAAGAAGCAGTTGATATTGATTTGAATCAACCGATGGCTGATATTCTTAAAAAATTATCACAATACCCAATCAAAACGCGTTTGAAACTAAACGGGACCTTGATTGTGGCTCGTGATATTGCACACGCCAAAATCAAAGAATTATTGGATTCCGGTAAACCAATGCCAGAATACTTTAAAAACCACCCAATTTATTACGCAGGTCCTGCTAAAACACCGGAAGGAATGGCTTCGGGAAGTTTTGGTCCGACGACTGCCGGTAGAATGGACGTTTATGTTGAAGAGTTCCAAAAAAATGGTGGAAGTATGGTGATGCTTGCCAAAGGAAACAGAACCAAAGACGTGATGAATGCCTGTAAAACGTATGGTGGATTTTATTTGGGTTCCATCGGAGGTCCTGCGGCCATCTTGGCCAAAGAAAATATTCTTTCAGTTGAGGTTGTTGATTTTGAAGAATTGGGTATGGAAGCCGTTCGTAAAATCACTATTAAGGATTTCCCTGCTTTTATTATTACAGATGATAAAGGAAATGATTTCTTTGAAAATCTTTAGAAAGAAAAGAATTTATATAGAAAAGACCGTCAATTATGGCGGTCTTTTTTGTTTTAAAAGTAGTCGTGATAGGTGTTTTTTTGATAATAACATATTGATAAATGGGACTGTACTGGAAACATTAAGGTTTCCAATCCATTAATGGCTTCACAATTTTTTGAAACCAAATAGTTACCTTCTATAATGTCTATCAATGTTAAAACCGGAGAGAAAAAAGTAATGCCAATTTTATGTTTTGATATGTTGGTGATGTCAGTATTGATAATATCTAACTGATAATTTACAAATGGAAAATAATTATTTCCCAGCACATCGGTAACCCTATGGAAATTTCCTTTTAGCTGCTCGACATAACCATTTGCGGCAATGCCAACCAAGTAATGCAATTGAATGGCCTTTTCATTTTCGGTTAGTAATTCTCTAAAGGTATTTTTGGTATTTTCCTTCGAGTTGAACTGCTGATTTTGCATTAAATATTCTTTGAACGTGTCTTCCCAAACATATTTATCCCACATAAAGGTCGAAGTGTTGTCAATCATAATTCGGTATGCTAATCGTATTTTGGCTTTATGCATAGGATTTTATAAATTTTCTATCGGAACTTCAAACAGTAATAAAATGGCATTTTCTGAGAGCGCTTCCCATTCTATGGTTGCTGTTTTTTTTAAACTCAAACCATCTTTTTCTTCTAATAATCTATTTTCTACTTCAAATGCTCCATTGATTACAAAAACAAATACACCGTTTAAATGGTTTTTCAGAGCATAAAAACCTTCTTTTCTTCCGTCATAAATGCCAATGAAACCACTGGTATTTGAAAACTCAAAAAGCGAATTCATTTTGTTCCTTTCAGAAAACCCAAAATCAAACCGATTAGAAGACGCTTTAAAATTGCAGGTTTTTGCAGCAAACCAAATTTCTAAATAATTTACATCTTCTAACTCATATGGATTGGAAAGTTCAAAAGACATTCCTTTTTGGGCCGAGATGTGTTTTATTTGTTCGATTCTAATGAAATCCGAATTGCCCAAACTATCTTTATATTCCATTCCACCAAAGAGGGGCAAAAGAACGACTTCGGTATCGGTATCAATGAACGTAAATGTTTTTTGTAATGGTGCCAATATTCCTTCGTTTAATACTTTTAATGTGCCAAATGGTTTTCTGGACCAATCTTGGTACGCTCCAAAATTGAAAGTCGATAAATTTTGAAAAGAATCCGATTCAGAAACAGCTCTTAAATCGGATTTGTAAATTTGCGCAGGTGTTTGTTTAATCATTTTTAGAAGCTAAAGGATTAACAATTATTTAGCCAGCAACATTTATAGTATGCGTCAAAACAAAACCTTCTGCAACACTCCCTGTAACAGTTGACATTTCATTCGCCGTAGAATCCGAAAATACATTGTCTGAGGCATTATAGGTATATCCGGAAAGCCCTTTGGTATAACCATTGACACTTGAAGCGTTTACTAATGCCACGGCACTGTTTGAGCCTTCGGGAAATGCAATTTGGGTAACCAACAGTGATGTCCCCGAAGCGTTATAGACGTGAACGTGTATGTGTGTGGCTCTACCACTATACCATCCTGGAAAGATTGAAGTGAATTGTACTAAGCCATTGGTGTCAGTGGTTTGTCTTCCTCTCAAGAAATGTGCTGAAGTGAAATCGGCGCTTTGCATGGATGTTCCACCGTATTCGGAATAATAGCCATCCTTGTCGCAATGCCAAATATCTACAATTGCCCCTGCAATTGCTGCACAGCTGGCATTAGTGTTTTTTATGTTGATGTTTATCGTAAATTCCACCCCGGTTCTGTCACTGACAATGTTTGATGTAACCAATGAACCTGGTGTTTTTGTTGGAAAAGGCCCAGCCGTTTCTGATGCGGTAACAGAACATGTTCCGTTAGAAGATGTTCCTCCTGTATCAGTCGCTTGGGTTGTATCGGATGATGAAGAAGCATTGTCATCATCACTGCTGCAAGCCTTAATTACAGGAATGGTCAACGCTCCTAATCCAACGAAACCTAATCCTCTTAAAAAATCCTTTCTTTCCATACTAAATACAATTTTAGGGTTACATTTGTAAAAGTATTTAAACTGACAAATGCATTAAAATTTATGAGGTAATGCAAAGATTTTAAGAGGTAAATAGGTTAAAAATGTCCTTTTTAACAAAATGAGATGTGTTATTGTTTGTTAAGCAAAGCAAAAAAGGTGGTTTCATAACTCGCGCTTACGGGAATTTCCTCGCCGTTTATGTAGATTATTTTATTTCTGACTTTTTCTATTTTGGATATAGAAACAATAAACGAACGATGAACTCTTATGAATTCGGTCTCCGGTAGTTTTTGCAATAAAGCTTTCATGGTCATTCTGGCCACAATTGTTTTTTGGTTTTGGATATGAATTTTAAGGTAATCATCAAGTCCTTCAATGAATAAAATATCAGATAGAAGAATTTTATTCAAACTATAATCGGCTCGGACAAAAAGGTATTGCTGTTCAGGATTTTGGTTTTGTAGTTTCCATTGTGAGTATGCTTTTTCCACTGCTTGTTCAAAACGTAGAAA
>NZ_DASTTN010000435.1:0-3141 GCF_035760125.1 Flavobacterium sp. | reverse complement strand
GATGGAAGCTTGGAATATATTGTTCCCAAATTTGAAGAGGGTACTTTTAAAAAATATCAAAAAGTAGAAGCTCCTATAAATTGTTGGGAAGAACATGAATCTCCTTATGAATTACTGGGGAATTTATTAAAAAACAAAAATAGTACCGAAGGAACTATTGCACTGGATGAATCGGCAGCTTATTTTTTAGTTGATGGTGTTACAAAAGCTAATCCTACTTATACATTCATTAACGCACAACCAATAACAACGGGTTGTCGCATTCAAAAATCGGTTAATGAAATTGCCATTATTCAAAGAGCCAAAGACATCACCATGGAAGTACACCGAGCTGTGGCACGAATTCTACACCCTGGAATTAGTGTAAAAGATGTAACGGAATTTATAAACAATGCACACATTAAAGCGGGTATTCCTTCAGGATCTTATTTTTGTATCGTTCTGTTCTCGGATGATTCTCAATATCCGCATGGTGTGACTGTTCCTCAGGATTTGAAAGAAAACGATATTGTTTTGGTCGATACCGGTTGTCAATTGGAAGGTTATCTCTCAGACATTACCCGAACTTATGTTTATGGAACACCAACTGAAAGACACCGAGAAATTTGGAATCTTGAAAAACAAACCCAACAAGCAGCCTTTGATGCTGCGCAAATTGGCGCTACCTGTGGATCTGTAGATGATGCAGCCCGTAAAGTACTTGCCGCCGCCGGGTTAAGTGGTGATTACCAATTGCCCGGATTACCGCACCGTGTGGGGCATGGAACCGGATTAGACATCCATGAACATCCCTATCTGGTAAGAGGAAATACGACCACATTGCAGGAAGGAATGGTGGTGAGTAACGAACCCATGATTTGTATTCCCGGTGAGTTTGGCATTCGACATGAGGATCATTTTTACATGACCAAAGACGGTCCAAAATGGTTTACCACACCAATGTATAGTATTGATAATCCTTTTGGATACAAACAAAATTAGGTTCAAAATAATAAACCAAAAAAGAGGATAACTTTTAAATTATCCTCTTTTTTATTGAATTCATTAAAGCGCTATTTTGCCCCAGGAGGAGAATATTCCAGAATAAATTTTATGAAAGTATCCCCCAGATGTTGACTTGTCCCTTCTCCTTCATTGATGCTGTGCGTACGATTTGGATAAATCATCAAATTGAACATTTTATCGTATTTTACCAGTTCATTGATAAGTACCTCTGCATTTTTATAATGTACGTTATCATCCCCTGTTCCGTGAATATATAACAGATTTCCTTTTAAGTTTTTAGCGTAAGTAACTGGAGACGCTTGTTTGTAAGCCGATTCACTTTCGCTTGGCAATCCCATATAACGCTCTGTATAGATATTGTCATAAAAATGTTGATCAGTCACTGCTGCTATTGCCACACCTGTTTTGTAAATATCTGGATACTGAAACAACAAGTTTAGGGTTACTGCTCCACCGCCACTCCATCCATGCACCGCCACACGATCAGTATCGATGAAGTTCCATTTCAAAATTTCTTTGGCTGCCATTGCTTGATCACGAGTGTTGATGATTCCAATATTCTTGTAAATGCATTTTCTCCATTGAGTTCCTTTCATGACAGGAGTTCCTCGATTGTCAAGAGCAATTCCTATATAGCCTGCCGGCACCAAAGCAGCAATAAAGTCATTAAAATAAGGCTCATCATTGGCAACCGAAGCCATTGGTTCTCCATAAACATAGAAAAAAACAGGGTATTTTTTTGTTGGATCAAAGTCCAATGGTTTTGCCATTATTCCATCAAGCTCTACGTTATCTATAGTTTTCACTTTAAACTTTTCTAATGAATAGTCTCTTTCTGGTTTTACAAAATTATCTTTCCCAATTGGAAATATCTTTTCATGGTTCTTTAATGCAACCAAACGCGTATTCCAACTGCGGTTAATATTTGAATTGGTGTGCTTTGCAAAAGCGCCATCAGGAGAGAATTTATATTCATTCGTCCCATCAAATTCCATTGGCGTAGTACGCTTTGTTTTTTTGGTATCTAAATTCGTTTCATACAAATACCGTTGCGTAGCATCTGTAGGACTTGAAGAGGAATAAATAGTTTTAGTTTCTTTGTTATATGCTAAAAAATAAGCATCAAAATTCTCTTTTGTGATAAGTTCTTTTTTCTTCCCATCCATGCTTATTTTGTAAACATGCATCCAACCATCGGCATCAGAACTCCAAAGAAAAGATTTTCCGTTATCTACCAGAGTACATGAAAATCCATCGTAAACACCAGATGAAATATCAAAAACATCAATCCAAGCTTTTGATTTTTCTTGATAAATCACAGATGCCTTGCCAGTATTTGAATTGCAATTATATATAGTAGCTTCATTTTGATGTCTGTTTAATTGCACTATCATTAATTCATTTTTACCAATCCATTCCATTCTTGGCAAATAATTGTTATCCGCATCCCCTGGAATTGCCAACCAATTCGTTTTTTCAGAAGCTAAATTGATAACCCCAATTTTCACTGATGATGGTTTTTCGCCCGCTTTTGGATATTCAACCGGAACCACATAAGAATACAACGAATCTGTATTGTTAATCATCAAATGGTATTTAGTATCGGTAGCATCCACACGCCAGAAAGCAATACTACTCCCGTCAGGACTCCATCGAAAACCGTCTCTACAGGCCAATTCTTCTTCATAAACCCAATCAAAAGTTCCATTAATTATTTTAGCAGTTCCGTCTTTCGTTAATTGTTTTATTACATGTGATTGCAAATTTTCTACATAAATATTGTGCTTAGAAACGTAAGCCACATTTATATTATCATTGGAAAACTTAGCAAACATCAACGAAGAAGCCTCTAATCCTTTTCCTAATTGATAGCCCTTTCCAGATGCAAGATCGAAATGCCAATAGTCGCCTTTGGTATTCCCTCGCCAAACTTTTTTTGAATTCGTGTAAATCAACACTTTAGTCTTAGTGGCATTCCAAACTAACTTTTCAATTTCCCCTTGAAAACCCGAAGCTTTCATTTGGTCTTTTGTCAAAACTATTTTGTTTTCTGTTAGCTTTTTAGCATCGTAAACCGCTATATTATCTTGTTCATTCACCCAAAAAGAATGGGACTCCGGTAACCAGTTTAGTTTA
>NZ_DASTTN010000434.1:0-16676 GCF_035760125.1 Flavobacterium sp. | reverse complement strand
TCCTCCGCAATACTGAACCTACTGATTCCATCAAAAGTGCTAAGCCAAAATGCTTTATTTTTTTCGTCTGGCAAAATACCTTGAATCCCCATAGAGGGCAAGCCATCTTTAGTTGTGTAGGTAATAATTTTTCCTGTTTTGATATTGTATTTGCTAAGACCACCACCCCAAGTCCCAACCCAAACTATCCCCTCTTTATCAACGTAAAGCGAATTGATATCTTGCGATTTTAAAACATCTCCCTTTTTCTTATCAAATCCATACCTAACCGTTTTACCAGTCTCATAGTTATATAGAAACAATCCGTTATTGGTAAGAAACCATATTCCGTATTCAGGACTCTCATAAATATTGGCGACATCATTACTGGTAGCTTTCGATCCGGGAACTTTTGTCAAATCAAAACGGTGAAACGCTTCACTATTTTTAGCTTTAAAAAAAATACCATTAACCGTGCAATACCATTGATTTCCCCTACTGTCATTAATTAGGCTGTTAATCTGAAGTTTATCCATTCTAGGATCTAGAATGACTTTTTTACAGGTCTTATTATTGACATTAAAAAGAAAAAAACCAAGATTCGTTTGAAAGAGAATTTCTTCAGGTGAATACCAACCAATTCCAAATAGGAAATTTGCACTAGGTTGTATTTTCGAAGTTGGGTAAGGTGTTAGCGAATTCTTAACAGGATCAAAAACATCAATCCCCCCTCCGGTAGTTATCCAAATTTTACCATCACCTCTTTCAAGTATTTTATCTACCCAACCCTGAGTAATGGAATTTGGATCTTCTTTTTTATAAACATAGGATTTCAACACAACTCGATTAGTATATCTAAGTAATCCCTGGGCTTCTGTTCCTATCCAAAGATTATCGAAAGAATCCAAATGAAGGCAAGTGAGAACATTTCTTGTCAATCTTTGATTTGAATTTTCATTCAAGATTTCAAATTGTTCTTTATTCAAATCAAAATATAGTAAACCATAAGTGGTACCAAGCCAGATATTCCCTTTTGAATCGAACTCCATTCCAGTAATCAAAAACTCATTATTAATTTTACTGATTGATTGTTTCAAAGGGTAGGATTTTATTTCGTCTGTATTTGGATTCCAAACACTTAGAGTTGAATGAACAACACTGCTTGAAGTTATCCATACATTTCCTTTAGCATCACATTTAATAGTGCAATAATATTGATCACTCGGAATTGGCCATTTTTCTTTATAAATATTTTTATTTTTATCAATCCTAAAAAAACCATTAATAGCAAATATCCAGATATTGCCCAAATGGTCTGTAGTAACGTTATAGATATTTTTTATTTCTACTTTATTGGGGAAATCAAGTCGTTTTAATTTATTACTGTTTGCCTCTTTATAAAAAAGGGCATGGGAAGCTACCAAACCATAAAAAGAAGTCGTCCCAAAATAAATACGTCCACTCGAATCCTCATTTATAGTAATAATTGAGGGCCGTGAACCCAAAGCGAAATCTGTCAGTTTTAAAAAATCATAGTTCTTGAATGTTTTTGTAACTGGATTGTATTCACTGAGTAAATCCGTACAGCCAATCCAAATATGACCGTCATGAGCTTCAAAAAGTTTTTGGGTTAAAACACTGCCCATTTTTTTGGGGTCTTTCCGATCTTCATCATAATGTTTGTATTCATACCCATCATATTGAACAAGTCCGTTACTGGTTGCTATCCAAACAATCCCTTGCCTGTCAGTAATAATATCGGTGATAAAATAACCTCCTAATTCAGGATAAGCCTTAAAATTACTGGAATTAAGTTGTGCGGAAACTGAGGAATAAAATACCTGAAAATTGACTAATAAGACAACAAAAAAGCACTTTTTCATAATCCAGCTATTTTATTAATTTGTTTGAGTACAACCTCACTTACTAAATCTTCTTAGGCATCATTTTTCGGTTATCAACATTTTCTTTTATAATGGCGTAAGCCTAAGACATTCGAAAACCGATAACTTGTAGGGTAGATTGGGTAGCAAAAAATAAAAAAACTTAACTAAATCTATATCAATAAATTACAAGTATTAAAATTACATAAAAATTAACAAACTTATTACTCCATTTTCAATTTAAATGTAAACACGTTTATAAAAGCAATTTTAGTACAATTCAAAAAATTAAATTATTGAGTCAAATGAGCTCCATTTAAATCCACAAAAAAAACCGTCACCTCTTAAGCATAAGCGGCGGCGGTTTCCCTTAAAAAAAAATTTATTTCTTTACTAATTCAAAACTATTTTTTTTCTAATTCTCGTATATAGTTGACCAATTTCCATCTTTGGTCATCTGTTAAAAGTTCAAAGTAAGTAGCCATTGGAGCTTTTCCATTGGTTATCTTCCAAAAAATAGCACCATCGGTTTGACTTTTCACATTCAGAGCCAGAAAATTAGCAGGATGGGGTTGCAAAGTAAGTCCTGCTTCTCCATTTCCCTGTCCTTTTACACCGTGACACAACACACACATCTGATTGAATACTTCCTTTCCATCATCGGTCGCCTTCTGATTTCCTACAAACGGATTTTTCAATGAATTAGAATATTCTGGTGCAACCCAGCTTATTTCTTGCGCGATACTTTTTGTTCCTGACACAATTAGTAAAGCTACTACTACGAAAATTTTGAATGCTACTTTCATGGCTTGATGCTTTTAAATTATACATCAAATTTAAGAAAACGTTGTAGCAATAAAACTGATATTTATCATGAAATCAGTACTTTATTAAGTAAAAACCAAAATAATTATAAAAAATTAATAAATAGCAAATAAAATTCAATTTTACTGATTATTCCACAAGTTATTTAACGGAGTAGCATCCATAAATATACCATTATCAAGAGAAATCGATTTTATTATTTTATTTGATTTTAAAGAAATTACTGTGTTTTTTTGATTGGCTTGCCAAACGGCTGGATTTTGATGTAAAATCTCTTTTGTATCATCCTTATACACAATAACAACATCAAAAGGAATGGCAAAACCACCAACATTTTGAACCCAAACTGTACTTTTAGAATTAACGTCTTCCACTTTTTCAATTGCTAGATCAATATAGTTATTAGTAAAAAACCAATTATTAAAAAACCAATTTAAATTTTTACCCGAACTAGTATTCATACAATTGAAAAAGTCCCAAGGAATTGGATGTTTGCCGTTCCATGTATCCATATAAAAATGCAATGATTTTTTAAATTGCTCTTCTCCAAGCAGGTCTTTCAGGGCAAGATAAGAGAGAGAAGCTTTTCCATATGAATTATTACCATAACCCGCATCCGAAACTTGGCTTGACATTGAAATTATAGGTTGATCTTCCTCTGTTGATGGATCATTAATGTAATGATTAACTCTGAACTCTTTATAAAATTTATCGGCTGCCTCTTTGCCATGTTCCGCTATACCAATCAAATATTCAAAAGTAGTTGCCCAACCTTCATCCATAAAAGCATATCGGGTTTCATTTATTCCCATATAAAAAGGGAAATAGGTATGTGCTATTTCATGATCCTGAACCAATTGAGCAAAAACTGGATCATCCACTTGAGAATCATTAACCATCATAGGATACTCCATATCGGCAAATCCTTGAAAAGCAGTCATCTTAGAATAAGGATAAGGCACTCTAGGCCAATTATTGGAAAACCAAGACAAGGCATAATTGTTGTTTTTAACTGAGTTTATGAAATCAGTCCCTTTAACCAGATCATAAGCAGCTTGAGTACTCGTTCGGCGATTGGTTTTGGTGTCTACAATAACACTTCCGGCATCCCATACATAATGATTGCTTAAAGCAAAACAAACATCGGTAATGTTGTTAGCCTGAAATTTCCAGCTGTTCCAATCATTCTGCTGTGTTACTCGTCCTTCGCTCATTTCTTTGTCATTGGCTATATGCATTACCTCATCTGTTGTGTATGATTTTTTTAAACGGGCCGCGAACTCAGGTTGTAAAACTTCGTCTGGATTCAATAAATCACCTGTTCCATACACTACATAATTTTTGGGTGCTTTTACCGTATACGTATAGTCATTAAAGTCATTATAAAATTCCTGACGATCAGTATGAGGCAATCTATCCCATCTATTATAATCGTCAAAAACAGACACTCTAGGATAGCTATAAGCAACATAAAAAGTAGTTTCATCTATTTGTCCTTCTCTTCCGCTCTCTTTAGACAAAGGGTAATTCCATTCAATTTCAATCGTTATTTTAGATTGTGGAATCATAGGCTTTTTCATCTTTACATTACCAACAGTACCCCATTTTCTGGCATCTTCCTTGTAAACTTCTCCATTTATTTTTAAAGAAGTAATAGTTAGTCCATTTGACAAAAAATCATCACTTACGTTACCACTTCTGGGAGAAGAAGGTTTGTGCAAATTATTTACAAAACGTATTGGCAAATTCTTCAAAGTGTCACTACTGTTATTTTCATATACAATAGTTTCAATTCCGCTTACTATTTTTGTCGTGGCGTTTACGGTAATATCCATAGTGTATTTACCGTGATTCTGCCAATACTTTTTACCAGGCAAACCATCCATAGAACGGGTTCCTTTTGCGTAAGCATCTTTAATGTTTCTGGGCATATAAAGTTCTTGTGCAAAGCCTTTTTGCACAAAAAACAGAAGTACTAATAATAATTTTAACAGGATTGGTTTTCTCATTTTTAGATTTTTGGTTTTGATGATTATTACTAAATAATAACCAGTGAGTCTAAAAATGAAGATTTTTGTAACAATTTTTCAATTAATTTTTCCACATTTGTTAATTACAAATGATAAAAAGCTTTTATTAGAAACCTTATAAGTAAATACAGGATAGTGCCTATTAAAGCTAAAGCAATAATGAAAGTAATAATATTTAATACGATATTAGGAATAAAACTCAGTCTGGGATGCGCATAATAAGGCTCACGATGCAAACGTTCGTGAACATTCTTGGCTACTTTTTTTATTTTCTTTTTGATAACAATTCCTTTAAAAAATTTATAAAATAAAGAAGAATAGAATTATACTTATCTGCGAAAACACGTTAGAGAACAATAAGTGTCTATTGACACAAATATAAGCAATTTGCATCAAAATTTAATATATCTCTAAAAAACAAACAATTACACTCTAGACAATTAACTTTTTCCATAAAAAAAGCACCTCGTTCAAAAAAATGAGGCGCTGATAATTATTTTTTATTAAACCTATAAAATATAATCGGTATTGATGAAATTCGATTCCTTGCTGTTCAGTAATTCCTGTAAAATTTCATTGTTATAGGCATTGTCTTTCGAAGCCACAAAAGTTCTAATTGAGAATGAACGCAAGGCATCATGAATACTTAATGTCCCAAAAGCAGAATCTTTTCTTCCTGTAAACGGAAAAACATCCGGCCCTCTCTGACAAGAACTGTTCAAGTTTACTCTACAAACCAAATTCACCAAAGTATCGATAAGCGGTGCAATGGTTTTGATATTTTTTCCAAACAAACTTACTTGTTGACCGTAGTTAGACTCGGCCATATCGTTCAATGGTTCCTGAATATCTTTGAATGTCAAAACGGGCACTACAGGACCAAATTGCTCTTCTTGATATACACGCATTTCTTTGTTTACTGGAAACAAAACTGCCGGAAATATAAAGTTATCTGAATGTTCTCCTCCTTTTGTATTGATAACTTTTGCTCCTTTGCTGGTAGCATCATCTATCAATTCTTGAATATAAGCTGGTTTTTCTGTTTCTGGAAGTGGGGTCAATGCAACTCCTTTTTCCCAAGGATTTCCAAATTTCAATGAATCTACTTTTTCGGCGAAGCGTTTATTGAATTCAGCTGCTACATTTTCATGCACATATATAATTTTCAATGCAGTACAACGCTGTCCATTAAAGGACAAAGTTCCTGCAATACATTCTTGAATTGTCAAATCCAAATCGGCATCCGGCAAAATTATCGCTGGATTCTTGGCCTCCAATCCTAATACCAAACGCAATCTGTTTTTGTTTGGATGCTGGTCCTGTAAAGCAATAGCCGACTTACTGTTTCCAATCAAAGCCAAAATATCCACTTTCCCAGATTTCATTATTGGCGAAGCTATTTCACGTCCTCTACCATAAACAATGCTGATTACCCCTTTTGGAAAACTGCTTCTAAAAGCTTCCAACAATGGAGAAATTAATAAAACTCCATGTTTTGCTGGTTTGAAAATTACAGGATTCCCCATAATCAAAGCAGGGATAAGTAATGTAAAAGTTTCGTTTAATGGATAATTATACGGTCCAAGACACAATACCACTCCAATAGGCCCTCTACGTACCATGGCATTTATACCTTGCACTTTAGAGAAATGAGCCGAGCGGCTGTTCAATTCTTTATAGCTTTCGATAGTATCGTTAATATATTCTACCGTTCTGTCAAATTCTTTTTCTGAGTCTCCAAGAGTTTTTCCAATCTCCCACATCAAAAGCTTAACCACTTCTGTACGTGTTTCTTTCATTTTGACCACAAACTTCTCCATGCACTTAATACGATCAACAACTTTCATCGTTGGCCATAACCCTTGTCCGTTATTGAAAGCAGCTTTGGCAGATTCAGCTACTTCAAGTGCTTCCGCTTCACCCATAAACGGAATAGAACCCAATAAAGTTGGTTCGTATTTTTCCGTTGAAGAGATTGTAGAATAAACTTCAGTTGTTTTTCCTGTCCATTTTTTTAATTCGCCATTTACTAAATATGTATCTTGAATAAGTGGAGTCGTAATTTGAAATTCTTGAGGTATTGTATTCATTCTGTGGTTATTTTGGTTGTTTTTTTTAATAGATTTAAAAAAGAGGCAGAAGCCTCTTTTTTACTGTTTATGATATTATACTATATCACCATTCCATTCTATGATACCACCAACTAAATTATAGGCATTTTCTATCCCTAACTCGTTCATGATTTCACATGCTTTTGCACTTCTGACACCTGAGCGGCAGTATACATAATAATTTTTGCTTTTATCCAATGCTGCAATAGCATCTATAAATTCCTGTCCCTTATGAATATCGATATTAATAGAACCCTCAATTATGCCTTGATCGCATTCGTCTTCAGTTCTTACATCTAATATTACTGCATTTTCATCGGCTTCAAATTGGGAAACCCATTCATCTTGTGTCAAATTCATAATATTTATTTTTTCGTAAAAATACGAGATTTTCCTCAAACAATACACCTCTTTTTTGTGAATTAATCAATAAACTAAAGAAAACGTTTTCGTAGAAATCAATATTCAACAAATGCAAACATCTGTTATTTATAGTTTAAAATCAGGACTTAATTATCCGATTCTTTTCTGTATTTCATAATTTATTACATATACTTCTCTTTCAATTTATCAAAGACTTCTCCTTTTTTATTACTTTTACAGTGTTGGAATTCGAACTCATTTCAAAATAAAAATAAAAATGCCAGAGCAGCTCAAAAAAACATTCCCATCCTTTTCAAAAGAACTGATTCAAGATATTAAAACGAATGAAGTCATCAAAAACTTTAGTTCTGGAGAAGTTATCATGCGAACTGGGCAATATATCAAAAATACAATTCTTGTAACCAAGGGAACCATCAAAGTCTATCGCGAAGATGATGATGGAGGGGAGTTTTTTATGTATTATTTACAACCAGGGCAAGCATGCGCTCTATCAATGGTTTGTGCCGCCAAGAATGAAAAAAGCCAAATTATGGCCAAAGTGGTTGATGATGCCGAAGTAGTTATGGTTCCTTTATCCTTGATGGACAAATGGATGATGGAACATCGATCTTGGTATGAATTTGTCATTGGCACCTACCGAAATCGCTTTGAAGAAGTACTAGAAGTTATAGACAGTATTGCATTTAGAGCTATGGATGAGCGTCTGGAATTTTATTTAAAGCGTCAAGTTGAAGCTTGTGGATGCAAAGAGCTTAAACTTTCCCATCAAGAAATTGGATCTGATTTGAATACTTCCAGAGAAGTTATTTCAAGACTGCTCAAAAAAATGGAACAAAGAGGTTTGGTAATTTTGCATCGCAATCAGATTGAGATTTTGATGTAATTTTTAAATTATAAATTAAACTTTTTCAAAAGTGACAAAAGTTACAATCCACCAAAAATAGTCTTCGCATCTTTGCCTCAAACAAAATATAAAACATGGAATACTTCGGTTATTTGGCATCTGTCATAATAGGTCTCTCATTAGGATTAATAGGTGGTGGAGGTTCTATTTTGACAATTCCCATATTGGTTTACTTATTCAAAATAGACCCAAAATTGGCCACTAGTTATTCTTTATTTATCGTTGGAATTACGGCTTTATCAGGATGTTACACTCATTACCGAATGGGAAATCTCAAAATCAAATCAGCAATGTACTTTGCAGTCCCTTCTGTGTTTTCAATATTGGTCATCCGAGAAGTAATCATTTTAAAGATTCCCAATGTCATTTTTACAATAAATGATTTTCAGGTCACCAAAAACTTTCTAATCATGATTATTTTTGCAGTTTTGATGATGGCTGCTTCATTTTCAATGATTCATAAAACCAATTCTCAGATACAATCTCATCGTACCAATTATCTGCAATTGGCTATAATAGGTTCCGTAGTCGGAATTGTAACTGGATTTCTGGGTGCAGGCGGTGGATTTTTAATTATTCCTGCTCTTTTATTTTTTGCCAATTTGCCAATGAAACAGGCTGTTGGGACTTCATTATTAATTATCTTTATTAACTCTTCCATTGGCTTTATCGGAGATTTATATATTGGCACTCCAATCAATTATACTTTCTTAATAATTATATCGGTCATCGCTTTTATAGGAATGCTTATTGGTACTCAATTGTCTAAAAAAATAGACGGTAACAAACTAAAACCCATTTTTGGGTGGTTCATTTTGGTAATGGGAATCTATATTATTATTAAGGAATTTTTAGCTATTTAGAATATTCAAAGCTGCTAAGATGCTGAAATTCTAAGTTGCTGAAATTAGAAAGAGATTATAAAAGAAATATTCATCTAATTCTTAGAATCTTAGTAACTTCAATTAAACTTACGTTAAAGTAATTTTTGTCACAGATAGTATCATAAAACAGAATTAACTTTGTATTACATTAAAATTAATATCATGCAAATAGAACAAATATATACAGGCTGTCTGGCACAAGGTGCTTATTACATCACTTCCAATGGTGAAGCAGCTATAATTGACCCACTGAGAGAAACGCAACCTTATTTGGACAGAATCGAACGTGACGGAGTCAAGCTGAAGTATATTTTTGAAACTCATTTTCATGCCGATTTTGTTTCTGGACATTTGGATTTAAGCAAAGAAACGGGCGCAGAAATTGTTTATGGACCAACTGCACAACCTGAATTTAAAGCCACCGTTGCAACAGACAATCAAATATTTGAAATAGGAAATATCAAAATAAAAGTACTGCATACTCCTGGTCATACCATGGAAAGTTCCACCTATTTACTTATCGACGAAAACGGAAAAGATCATGCAATTTTTTCCGGAGATACTTTGTTTATTGGCGATGTGGGAAGACCTGATCTTGCCCAAAAAGCAGCTTCGATGACACAGGAACAATTGGCTGGATTATTATATCATTCGTTAAGAGACAAAGTGATGACTCTGGCTGATGATGTTATTGTTTATCCTGCTCATGGCGCCGGTAGTGCCTGTGGCAAAAATATGAGTAAAGAAACCGTATCGACCATTGGAAACCAAAAAGCAACAAATTATGCTTTGAGAGCCAATATGACCGAAGCAGAATTCATCACCGAAGTAACTGATGGACTACTCCCTCCCCCAGCCTATTTTGGTATGAACGTGGCAATGAATAAAAAAGGATATGATAGTTTCCAAGAAGTTTTACAGCATGGCATGCACGCTTTATCAGTAACCGACTTTGAAACAATTGCAGAAGAAACGGGTGCCTTAATTTTGGACACAAGAAACAACGGCGAATTTGCCAAAAGCTTTATTCCGCAATCCATAAACATAGGAATCAACGGTGATTTCGCTCCTTGGGTGGGCGCTTTGATTGCCGATGTAAAACAACCTATCATATTAGTGACCGAATTAGGACGAGAAAAAGAAACCGTGACTCGTTTGAGTCGAGTGGGTTTTGACAATTTAGTGGGACATTTAGATGGTGGTTTTGAGGCTTGGAAAAAAGCGGGCAAAGAAATTGACACTGTAAACCGAATCACTCCTGACCAATTCAAAGCACAAGTAAAAATTGGCGAAAGTAAAATCATCGACATTCGCAAACAAAGTGAGTACAGTGCCGAACATATAGAAGAAGCTTTCAGCAAACCGCTAGCAAACATCAATGATTGGATAAAAGACATTGACCCAAAAGAACATTTCTTTATGCATTGTGCCGGCGGCTACCGCAGTATGATTGCTGCATCGATTTTGCAAGCTCGTGGTTTTAGAAATTTCAGCGAAATAGAAGGTGGATTTAATGCCATTGCCAAAACCGATATTCCAAGAACCGATTTTGTGTGTCAAAGTAAAATTTAATAGCAATAAAAAAATAATTAGGGCGTGCCACCAGTAGAGAAATGGGCCAGCTCATCGCAGCGTTTATTCGGCCCACTTCTCTACTGGTGTCGGGCTATCCGCGCTACTTCGGTAGCTTGCTACTATCCCTCACGCTCACTCGGTATTGATACTATTTAGTTTAAAATTATAATCTAGGTAATAAAGATTCATTCACAATTAAAAACAATTCATCAACCTATAAACACTTTTTACAATGAAAAAAAATATAGGCGCTACAGACAAATTGATTCGGTCTGCAATCGGAATTATCATTACGATATTATATTATTCAGGAATCATAAACGGTATTCTAGCCATTGTTTTATTGGCATTTGCAATTATATTATTACTAACCAGTTTCATTAATTTTTGCCCATTATATGCGCTTTTAGGAATAAACACCAATAAAAAAACATAAGCTATGGACGAATTAAAATGCTGTGTGACATCCTGTGAAAAACCTTTGGACAAAGTCTATTGGGACAACCAATATCAATCCAATACAATAGGTTGGGATTTAGGAGAAGTATCTCCTCCACTAAAAAACTATATTGACACAATTAAAGATAAAAACATTCGGATTTTGATTCCGGGGTGTGGAAATACTTATGAAGCCGATTATCTTCTGGAACAAGATTTTACAAACGTTACCGTAATTGACATAGCCCCGACTTTGGTAGAAAATCTAAAAACCAAATTCAAAGGCAATCCCAATATCAACATTATATTAGGGGACTTCTTTGAACATCAAGGTGAGTATGAAATAATTCTCGAACAGACATTCTTTTGTGCTTTGCCACCAACAATGCGCCAAAAATACGTTTGGAAAATGCATCAGCTTTTGGCTAACAAAGGAAAAATTATCGGATTATTATTCAACCGAACATTTGAAAGTGGCCCTCCTTTTGGCGGAAGCCAAGAAGAATATAATTTGCTTTTTCAACAGTCTTTTGATTTTCTAAAGATGGAAATTTGCCAAAATTCTGCCACGCCAAGAGCGGGTTCTGAATTGTTTGTCGAATTTCAAAAAAACAGCGAAGTGTTGGTCAATTTATACCCATTTGAAGGCATTACATGTAATGGTTGTAAAAATACCGTTTCAGAAAAATTCGCAGCACTTAAAAATATTTTAAACGTAAGCACGAGCAGCAATTTTGCCGAAGTATTAATCGTCAGCAAAAATGAAATTGCATTAGAAACATTGCAAAATGAAATCGCTTACGATGCCAAATATAAAATTGGAAATAAACTATAAAAATTGCCTCGAGCTAAAGCAGAGGTAATTCAAAATAAACTTTCTTAAACCCCAAAAATGAAAGAATTACTATTCAACAACTGGCATATTATGCGAATTTTTCGTTTTGCTTTTGCCGTATTTTTATTCGCACAAGCTTATTACACAAACGAGTGGTTCTTCATCGCCTTTGGGTTATTTTTCTTTATTCAGGCTATTTTTAATACGGGTTGCGGGCCAAAAGGCTGTGCAATTTCTCAAAATAAATATACTAAAAAATGAGTACTTTCAACGATATTATTCAATCCGAAAAACCTGTATTGGTTGACTTTTTTGCTACTTGGTGTGGACCTTGTCAAACATTGGCACCCATTTTGAAACAAGTGAAAGACAATCTAGGCGACCGAATCTCCATTATTAAAATTGATGTAGACAAGAACCAGCAAATAGCTTCACAATACCAAGTACGTGGTGTTCCCACTATGATTCTTTTTCAAAAAGGAAAACAATTGTGGAGACAATCTGGAGTTTTAAGCACCTCCGATTTAGTTAAAGTAATTACCGAAAAAAGCAACTCATGAACAGTTTTTGGTTTAAAATTAAAACTTGGCAAGATCATCCACAGTATAAAATTTAAGCCCTGTATTCTTTGCATATTTACAAAGTTCCTCTAGTGCAGAAAGAGGCGTTTCTAGCTTTTCATCGGCATCAGGAACCGTCTTATGTCCATAAAATATAACTATTTTATTGTGCAATTTAGCATAATCCATTAGGCTTTTGTAATACGGAATATTAAACTGTTTATAGTCGTCGTCAATTCCCAGTCCGTAGATCACTTTATTACCTTCATAATAACAGTATTGTAATTCAGGCGGAATCTCTGCATAAGTTGTTCCTCTTATGATATCAAAATGTTTCAGCAATTCAGTATCCAAAGTCGAATCACGAGCTCCGTCTGGATAAGCAAAAGAATGAACGTCAAAACCGTCTTTTGCCATAGCAGATTTCAAAGGCAGAATATCATCTTTAATATATTTCTCCATTCCAAATTCTTTATAATATTTCAATGCATTAAGATGGTTATAACCATGCGCGGCAATAGCATTCCCGTTATCTTTTAAATAATGTAGTTTCGTTTTTTGTTCTGGGGTCAAACTGCCATACCAGGTAACAAAAAAGGTTGCCTTCCAACCATACGGATGCAACAGCATATCGGCAACGTACCAATCATCAATGTAGTTGTCATCAAAAGTAAAAACCACACCGGGTCGTATTTTCTTTTTTTCTGGTTTTACTGCAGTTATTTTTGTCTTTCCTTCTGGGTACATTTTAACAGCCAACAGTACTGTTGCAGCAGCTACAATTATTACAAACACTATGCTTTTTATCGATATGTACTTCATTATCAAAAGTTTTAATTAATCATCAACTACAAATTGGTTTCTTATTTATTATGACAATCCTAACCATTTTAAACCTTCTAAACCTTCTAAACTTTCTAACCTTTCTAACCTTTCTAAACCTTCAAAAATCAAACTGTTTTCCTATAATTTAAAATCGCCCAGATATTGAAAAATGACGCGAAACAGAATAATGCTATAAATTGTGTACCCAATTCTGATATACCGCTTCCTTTCAGATAAACCAATCGCATTACCTGCATAAAATATTTCAGCGGATTAAAAACGGTGATGTACTGCGCCCATTCGGCCATACTGTTAATCGGGGTGAATAAACCGCTCATCAGGATCAAAATCAACATAAAGAAATACATAACAAACATGGCCTGTTGCATGGTATTGGAATAATTGGATATAACAAGCCCAAAACCCGAAATTCCCAATATATAGAGCGCCGCAAAAAAATAGATGGTTCCAACACTCCCTGCAGGAGACAATCCATAAACAGCGTAAGCCACACCAAAAGCAATCGTAAGTACAGTAAACCCAATGATCCAATACGGCAGTAATTTTGAAAGGATAAAAACAAACTTTGGAATTGGGGTCACATTAATCTGTTCCATGGTTCCAGCCTCCTTCTCCCCTACAATATTCAGCGCCGGAAGAAAACCGCAAAGCATTGTAAGAACCATAACCATCAATGCCGGAACCATATAAATTTTATAGCTCAAATGGGGATTAAACCGGTTTTGGGAAACCATTTCTATAACAGGGAATTTTGTTGCCGTTGCAGATTGTATCCACTTTTCACGAACTTCTGAAGAAAAATCGGTAACGATGTCCGAAAGGTAAGCACTGCCTAACCCTCCTTTTGTACCGTTAACCGAATTGGCCGAAATCAGCAGATGTGCTGTTTGTTCCCGAACCAAATCTTTTTCAAAATTGGCAGGAATTTCCAAAATAATATCGGCTTTGTCTTTTTCAATTTGATGAAGGGCCTCTTTCGAATTTTCGACCACCGAAGTCAGCTTATAATAACCAGATGAAATAACTTTTTGCACCAACTGGTTGGAATAACTGCTGTGGTCATTGTCCACCACGCACAGATTTATGTTTTTTATCTCAAAATTGGCCGCAAGCGGAAACACCAGCAGCACCATGACCGGGAACGCCAAAATCATCCGCGGCAGGAATGTATTGCGGAAAATCTGCTTGAATTCTTTTTCTAACAAAAACTTTATCATAACTATTCTAAACGGTTTTTGAAATTTTTAAGGCTTACACTAACAAGTATCACAACCATAAATCCGAGTACCATCAGTTCTTTTAAAACCGAAGAAACGCCGGTTCCTTTAATCATAATGTCTTTTACGGCTATAATATACCATTTTGCCGGAATAATGTTCGACAGTAACTGCAAAGGCAAAGGCATATTTTCCACAGGAAAAATCATTCCGGACAACAGCATTATGGGCATCATAAAAAGCATCCCCGAAATGAGCATTGCCGCCATTTGGGTTTGTGCAACCGTAGAAACCAGCAACCCCAACGAAAGGGCGACAAAAACAAAAAGTATCGAAAGAACCGCGAGCCAAAACAAACTTCCGGCAACGGGAACCCCGAGAACATAAACCGCCAAAAGAAGCACCGATACCGTATTGACACAGGACAGCAAAAAATAAGGAACCGCTTTGGCCAGTATGATATAAATAGGTTTGAGTGGCGAAACAAGCAATACTTCCATCGTGCCCATTTCTTTTTCCCGAACAATCGCAATAGACGTCATCATCGCACAAATCAGCATCATGACAAGTCCTAAAACGCCCGGGACAAAATTATAAGCGTCTTTCATCTGCGGGTTATAAAGCATTTTTACATCCGGCAAAATCTGAAAAGGGATTTTCATACCCTGCATTACTTCCTGCTGATAATCCATTATGATGGCCCGGGCATAATTGGTCACTGCAGTGGCCGTATTGGGGTCGGTGGCATCGGCAATTAATTGAACATGGCCGTTGTTCGAATGAAACAGATTCGTCTCAAAATTTTCGTCAAAAACCACAACTAACCCAATTTTACCTTCCCGAAATTCATGTTCAATTTCATCAGGATTATTCAAATATTTGACAACATCAAAATAATTGCTGGAATTAATACGCTCGATTATTTTTCTGGAAGTTATACTTTTTGAAGGATCATAAACAGCCACTTTAGAATTTTTAACCTCAGTCGTAATGGCAAATCCAAAGAGAAGAATTTGCATAATCGGCATTCCCAAAAGCAACAGCATTGTCCGCAAATCCCGAAAAATATGCAGAAATTCTTTTTTTACAAATGACAAAAATTGTTTCATAGTATTCTTTTTTTGGAGCAGAACATTGAACATTTTTACAAATTCCCTCCCGCTGTCCGTTGCAATCTTGCGTACCGAACCCCGGTACACAAGGATTTTCACTTCCATCGGGGCTAAAAATCAGCCTTTTGCTTTTCAGCTGTCAAACTTATTTTAACGCATAAGATCGTTTAAGTTGGAAACCATTAATATTTTCTGTAAAAATCCGTATAATACGTTCAATCTGTGGCCAATCTAATTTTATGTTAATCCCCTTTCCGAATCGCCTTTCTCGCCAATTCCTGAAAAACCCCATCCATATCATTGGCACCATATTGCATTTTAAGATTCTTTGGCGTATCCAAAGCGCTTATTTTTCCATCAACCATAATCGAAACACGATTACAATACTCGGCTTCATCCATATAATGCGTGGTCACAAAAACAGTGATGCCTCGTGAGGATGCCTCGTAGATGAGTTCCCAAAATTGCCTTCTTATCATTGGGTCAACACCACCGGTGGGTTCGTCAAGAAAAACAATTTTTGGATTATGAAATATAGAAACCGAAAAAGCCAATTTTTGTTTCCATCCCAAAGGGAGGTCTTTGACCAAGGTTTTCTTTTCCGATTCAAAATTCAGGGTGTGCAACAACTCATCCGTTTTTAAACTTATTTCCTTTTCGGGCATGCCGTAAATTCCGGCAAACAGCCGAATGTTTTCCCAAACCTTTAGATCGTTGTAAAGTGAAAACTTCTGACTCATATAACCAATATTCCTTTTGATTTGTTCAGGCTCTTTATGAATATCAAAACCGGCTACAGTTCCGTTGCCCGACGTGGGTTTGCTCAAACCGCAAAGCATACGGATGGCCGTGGTTTTTCCGGCTCCGTTTGCACCAAGAAAACCAAAAATTTCCCCTTGATTTACATCAAATGTAATATCATCGACAGCAGTAAAATTACAGAAACGTTTCACCAGATTATTGACCGTAATCGCTTTCATTCAAACTTTTTTTAGATACCTAAACTCATATAACAATCTTCAATTCTAGGCTGGGTTGGATGTATCATAATATTCGTATGCCCTTTTTCAAGTAAAAAAGTTTCCAACTCATT
>NZ_DASTTN010000433.1:0-18009 GCF_035760125.1 Flavobacterium sp. | reverse complement strand
TTATTTTTTAATCTGCTGGTATGTTGTTCTTTACGGAGTGTCGTTTTTAAGGATTTATGGGGTTTTACCCAGCTGTCTTGATAATTTGCCCTGTCGGGGCGTGATTCTTGGGGTTTGTTTAAGGGATTCGCAGAAGAATCGCCTGCTGAAGGTGGGGAATTAGAACCCATTCCCTTTTGTTTCTTTTCTTCCTATATATAAAGGTGTGAATTTTTCGCTTCCTTTCTTATGAAAAACCCATGCCCTAGCCCCGATAGAAGCGGAAATCCTTATAAGCCGGGGTTCGGCTTATAAGATTGTAGCGGATAGCGGGAAATAGCTGCTGAAGATTGAAAACAATTTAATCGAAACGAATTGCTTTCACAGGAGAAATTTTGGTGATTATGTACGATGGAATCAATAATACCAATGCACAAATCGTCACCGTGAGTAGATTTAGAGCCAAGATATACCCCAGATTAAGATACACGGGCGCTTGATTGACATAATAGTTTTCGGGATTGAGTTTTATAATACCAAAATGCTGCTGGATTAACAACAAAGAGATCCCTATTAAGTTGCCCCAGAACAATCCTCTTACTATAAGGTAAAAGGCATTGTAAAGAAATATTTTTCTAACGGACCAATTATTAGCTCCTAATGCTTTTAGAATTCCTATCATTTGAGTACGTTCTAAAATAAGGACCAACAAGGCAACAACCATATTTATTGTCGCCACAAGTATCATTACGACCAATATCACAATAATATTAAAATCAAAAAGCTGCAACCATTCGAATATGTAACTGTATTTTTCAATAATTGTTTTACTATCCAGGGTTGAAGACGTCTTTTTATAAACTTGATCTCCGGTTTCTTTTATAGTATTGAAATCTTTTACGAAAACTTCAAAAGCCCCAATTTGGTTTGGAGTCCATTTATTAATTCGCTGTATATGTCGAATATCACCTATTATATAGGTAGCATCGAATTGTTGAAATCCTGAATTGAAAATCCCGGCTATTTTGAATCTTCGAACATTCGGTAATTGGTTTTGATCTTCTTTTATGAAGAAAGTATTAAAAGAATCGCCTACTTTCAAATTCAACCTGTTGGCAAGAAATTGAGAAATCACTACTTCTTGAGTGACATCTTTGGAAAAATTAGGCAATTTTCCCGAAACGATATACTCCTTTATATTACCCCACTGATAATCATTCCCAACTCCTTTGAAAATTATTCCTTCAAAAGCAGTTTCGGTTCTGATTATTCCTGCTTTGCTGGCTATCGCCTGAATATGACCCACTCCAGGAACAGCACTGAATTTAGGATAAAAATCTTGATTTTTTTCAATGGGTAATAATGTAATCTCAGACTGATTGTTATCGTAGTTTGAAATTATGATATGACCGTTGAAAGCAGCTATCTTTTCTCTTATTTTATTTTGTAAACCTATCCCAGTTGCTACTGAGACAATCATCATAATCATCCCAATTGCAATTGCCGATATTGCAATGTTTATTATAGGTGCCGATATACTGCTTTTATAATCTTTGGCAGTAATAAGTCTTTTGGCAATAAAATATTCTAAATTCAAATTGATTTATTTTGAGGAGCTGAACAAATATACATAAAGTTTCATTTTAATGCTTTGTTACTCGATTTGGTTAACTTCAAATTGGCAATGATTCCTGAAAGCAATCCATTAAAGTGGCAATCTTTTTTTCATTTCTTCCACAATATTGAAAGCAGCTGGACAAATCGCAACATTTTTAAGTGTCAAATCAGTAATTTGCTGAAACTTTTTACGATCTGTATGAGGAAATTCTCTACAGGCTTTTGGACGCACATCATATATCATGCATGCATTCTCATTATCTAAAAAAGTACAGGGAACACTTTGCAACACATAATCCTTATCCTCATCAACACGCAAATATTGCTCGATAAACTGCTGTGATTTTTGTCTTAAAAATTTAGAAATACGCTCAATATCGGCCAAAGTAAATAAAGGGCCTGTTGTTTTACAACAATTGGCACATTTTAAGCAATCCGTTTTTTTGAATTCGGAATCATGAATGTCCTGCATTACATAATCCAAATTCTTAGGCGTTTTCTTTTTTAGCTTATCTAAATACTTTTTGTTTTCGATATGCTTATCTTTGGCTAGTTTTCCTAATTCGTTTAAAGCTGGTTTCAATTTTGAAATTTGTTGATGATTTCGCAAAAGTACTAAACTTTAAACTCGGAAATTTAAACTTGAAACTAAATTTTATGAAAGACCTTTTCGGAAAAGCCATACTTGATTATCAGACCAACAACCAACCAGAGGATTTAATTACGGAAACATCAATTTCTGAAGAAGACGAAATGAGCGTTGCCTACCTTTTTAGAAATTATGACGAAATGCCAAAAATTGAACAAAAAGCACTTCAGTTAGCCAAAGGAAAAATACTCGATGTGGGATGTGGCGCTGGAAGTCATAGCCTGACCTTGCAAAATGATAGAAATCTCGATGTTACTTCAATTGATATTTCAGAAAATGCAATTCAAACCTGCAAACTTCGCGGATTGAAAAATGCAAAAATTCAAGATATAATGACATTGGAAAACGAAAAATTCGACACCATTTTATTATTGATGAATGGCACGGGAATATTTGGAACACTAAAAGAAACTCCCATCTTTTTGCAAAAACTAAAAAGCCTTTTAAATCCTAACGGACAAATCCTCATCGATTCTTCAGATATTATATATATGTTTGATGAAGATGAAGATGGCGGTAAATGGATTCCATCCGATAATGAGTATTACGGAGAAACTATTTTCAATATCACCTACAAAGGCGAAAAAGAAGTTCCTTTCGATTGGTTATTCTTAGATTATAACACTCTTCAAAATGCAGCTTTCGCTAATGGACTTCAGTGTGAATTAATTCTTAAAGGAGAACATTATGATTATTTAGCAAAACTTTCGATTTGAATCAAACAGTAATTGAAAATAAAAAAACCAAATGCTTAACAACATTTGGTTTTTAAATAAACAATCATTCTTTATGATTTTACCTCTTTTATCCTTGACTTGCAATCTTTATAGGCAACTCATATAAAACGCGAACTTTTTTACCTCTAGTCTCACCTGATGTCCATCGAGGAGATGAAGAAATTACTCGCTTAGCTTCGGCGCCAGTTCCTTCACCAAGATCTTTTACAACTTTCACATTAGTGACAGAGCCATCAATTTCTATAATGAAAGCAATCTTTAAAGTACCTCCGTTTCCTTCGTACTCTGGTATTTTAAAATTTTTACCAATAAAATTCATCAACTCATTATTTCCACCAGGAAACTCTGGCCTAACCTCTACTTCTTCATAATTATAAGGAGCATCATCAACGATAGTAGCTGTTGCTTGAGCTGAGGCAAAACTCACGATAAACAAAGCTATTACTGAAAGTAAAATTTTTCTCATACACTATTTTTTTTTATTTATATATGTTTTTTAAAAAAGCAAAACACAGTAGGTTTTTAGTAAATATATAAAAAAATAGAGGTATAAAAACGAAATACATAAAAATATGTTAAAAAAATTACCACATTCTTATAAAAATAACCAATATACTGTATATTAACAAGTTATAAAGTTAACTAAAAAATCAAGATTAAATATTAACAAGAAAAATTAGCAGCAGCTACAAGTAACTACATACCTATGAATAAGTTTTTTTTTACATCCTCAAAAAAAAAAATGCTATAAACAAACATACCTCCCTTTATTATTACTTAAAAACCGAAAATCAAAAAAAATTCGAAAAATTAAATAAATAAAGACAGGTACTATATTGAATGTCAAACTTCTGTTTATGGAATATTCAAATACTTATGAGTTTGAAGCGAAACACGCCATTTTGGATTATTCATAACATATTCAACAATTAACGGAGTCATTTCTTCTTTCTTACTCCATTCTGGCTGAAGAAAAAGAATTGCATTTGGATTCACTTTTTCAGCTTGTTCTTCTGCAAAAATAAAATCATGTTTATTATATATAATGACTTTAAGTTCATTTGCATTATCATAAACTGTTTGAGTTGGCAATTTATTTTTCTTTGGAGAAAGACATATCCAATCCCAAGTTCCACTTAGAGGATAAGCCCCTGAAGTTTCTATATGAACTTTTAACCTATTTTGTTTTAACTTTTGCGTCAAAGGCTCCATATCCCACATTAATGGTTCACCCCCTGTAATCACAATAGTATCAGCACATTTACTAGCATTGTCAACTATTAAATCAATTTTAGTAGGAGGGTGCAATTCTGCATTCCAACTCTCCTTAACATCACACCAATGACAACCAACATCACATCCCCCAACTCTAATAAAATATGCAGCGGTACCTGTATGGAAACCTTCCCCCTGAATTGTATAAAATTCTTCCATAAGAGGAAGCATGGTTCCTTTATTAACTTCTAATTGAACTTCTTTAGATAACATTATATAAATTTAAGCTGCAAAGATAAGCAATTAAAAGAAATGTAGATTTACAAGAACATTGTACTTAATCATAATAAGATGAATGCAACCAAATAAAAAAACTCAAACAAAAAAAAACGACAATCATTTCTGATTGTCGCTTTTTTTGTTTCTTTTAAAAGTTATTATTTTAAAGACTTCAATGAATCTAATGCATACTGATTAGTTGGATCCAAAGCCAAAGTTTTATTAAAATACTCAATTGCTTTAGCTTTATCAGTATTTGCATAACTAGCCGCAGAAGTATTATAACTTTCAATAATTTTCTTAACTGTTGCCGGTTTAGCTAACTCTTCTGGTCCTTTTTCTGTAACCACATTTACGTAGTCACCATAATACTTAATTGTCATAGCATCATTTTCCAATAAACTATTTGTTCTTGCTCTATACAAATAAGCATCCTGTGTTTTTGGAGAAGCCTCAATAACGGCTGCATAAGCCAAATCAGCTCTTTGTAAAGCTACAGGATCTGGTTTTACAATATCTTTTCTAGTATTGTCAAAATACAAGCTATTACCTAAATAAAAATTATCTAAAATATAATTTTTAGACTCCTTATGAGCAACGGCAATTTCATATATCGCAGCTGCTTGTTTGAATAATTTTAACTCATATAATTTTTTCCCAACATCACTGATATTCAATGACAATCCATTGGCATCCATTTCAGAGGCTTTTTTAACATCAAGAATTGCATTATCAAACAGAGCATTATCAATAACCTTACCATCTTCTCCAACAGCCTTTTTAATTTTAGCAAAACCTAAAGTTTGATAATCCATCGCAATAACTTTGTTAGAAGGATTAGCTATAAAACTTTCCAAGGATTTAATTGCAACATCATAATTACCGTTTTGATAAGCAGAAATTCCTAAATAACGAAGAATTCTAGGATTCACTTTATCCAATTCAACCATTTTATTGGCTTCAGTTTCCAAAGCTTTATACTCTCCTGCAAGCACTAAAAAGTCAGCATGACGCATTCTTGAATTAAGAGAATAGTCAGTTAAAGACAAATATTTTTCATAATTCACAAGAGCTTTATCTACATATACTCTGTATTTAGACGGTTCGTTTCTTCCCCATAAATAATAAGTCTCCGCTAATTCACGATAAACAGGTCCATAGTTTGGGTTAATAGCAATTACTTCATCAAATGCTTTTATTGCTTCAGTATATGCTTTAGCACCCTTAAGCAAAACACCTAATTGCATTTTAGCTCTAATTAATGTATTATCAATTGTATAAGCATTCCTGTAAGCAGAATATGCTTCATTTTGATTTTTATCACCATAATAAGCATTCCCAAGAGCTAGGTTTAACTGGGCATCTTGAGGATTAACCAATTTTGCCTTATTCAAAACTTCAATTGCTTTTTTATAATCTGGCTTTAAAGAATATGTATAAGCTCTACCTATAAATAAATATTCTTCAATATCTTTCTTTTTTAAATCTTTAGTAGCTAAAGCAAAATTTTGTTCAGCAGATGCAGTATTTCCATTATCAAGATCAATTAAACCAAAACCAATATTATTCAATCTCGCTCCTTCAGTACCAGAAAGACCTTTTTGATAATAAATTTTAGCAGAATCTACATTATTTTGCAACATATAAACATTACCTAAATAAAATGCAGCTGTACCATTGGTTGGTTTTGCATTTATTATAGATTTTAAAATTGTTTTTGCGCTTTCAAATTGTTCAGCATCAATTGCTTTTTTTGCTTGATTAAGGTCTTGCGCTCGGCTTGTTGCCACTATAGCCAAAAAAGCAATACTTAAAACTTTAACTTTGTTCATCTTAATTAAATTAATTTATTTTATTTCTTTTTATTATTAGATTGACCATGTAATATATTCAATTTTCTAGCTGGTATTTTATAAGGCAGTAATCCAGATTTTAAAACAATTCTTTGTCCAATATCTCCAGCTGCAAAAGAAGCAATTCCCATACCTAGACCATCATAACCCTGACAATTTACAATATATAAGTCTCTCAATAAAGGATAAGTTCCTTCGGCAAAATTATTTTGTGAGGGCGCATAATATCCGTCTTTATTCAAACCTTTAACACTTAACACATTTATATTATTAATAATAGTATTCATTGAAGCATGAGGTTGCGATAACCAATTTACACCAACAACACCAATCATTCCATCATTTTCTGAAACAAATTTCAAAACTTCATTATTAGTCTTAAAAGTGTACACATCTTTATCAGCCAATCCGTTCAAACCAGCTAAATTATTCATATAACCTACAGTACTTGAATTGGGATTATCAAAAACCAGGCCTTTTATTTTTGAGCTTCTCTCCCCTTTCATGAAACCAATTACATCTTTCAAAGCTATCAATGTATCATTACTAGATTTATTAGAAACAAAAGCTATGCCATCTGTCGCAAATTTAGTTATTTTAGGAACTATTTTTCGTTGTTCGAAAATATTTAACTCTTTTTTAGTCAAATTTCTTGCAATCACTACAATTTTTGCCTTTTTATCAAACAAAGAGTTTAAAACCTCCGATTCGGATTTAGAAATTAAGGTAAATTTGGCGTTATATTGGCTTTCAAAAACCATTGCTTCGTCTTCCACAATAGGGGTAATAGTTTCATCCACATAGATTTCTGCTTTGCCTTTTAAGATTGTTTCTTTATTTACATCCTCATTTTCATTTTTTTTACAATTAAAAAAAATGAAAATAACTGATAACAAAATTACATAAACATTAAATCTAGACATAACTATTCTTTATTATCATTATAAACACGAAAAAAACGAATAATGGAATATGCAATTAATACAACGCCAAGAGCAACTCTATATTGCATTTGCATATTAAAAGGAAATTTTTTCCAAAATATAACCATTAGACCTAAAAAAAAATAAGCCAAAAAAACCAAAATGGTTATAATAAGAAGAAATCGCTCAATAAGCGATTTCTTCTTCAAATTATTAAATAAATTATTTAACATTATTCTGCTGATTGAATAGTAATAGGAAGAGAGTATAGTACTCTCACTTTTTTACCATTTTGCTCACCTGGAAGCCATTTCGGACATTTATTTAAAACTCTGATTGCTTCTTTTCCTGTTCCATAACCAATATCTCTTACAACTTTGATATCAGTTAATGATCCATCTTTTTCAACAACAAAAGTTACATAAACTTTACCTTTAAGACCCTCTTCTTCAGGAGCTTGATAGTTTTTACCCACAAATTGGTAAAACTTTTCAATACCACCTGGAAACTCAGGTTTTTGCTCAATCCCTGCAAGAGAGTGAACACTTGTGTCTTCCTCGATAACTTCTACAACTGGTCCATTTCCAACTTCCTCTACAGTAAGTGGAGCATCTGGATCTCCTTTGATAGTTTCAGCACCAGTTTTTTTGTCTTTGATATCATCCATTTTTGGTGGATCTTCGGTAACATCCTCAGCCTTAGCAACAACAGGTTTAACGAATTTAACCTGATCTTGTTTAGGTGGTGGTGGTGGTGGTGGCGCAAGATCTTTTACATCTTCCACTTTCTTCTTAGGTGGCAACTTAACGGCAGTTATCTTGATATCGGTATCCATTTCATCACCACCTTTTGGCAAGTAACTCGCAATAAGCGGAGCACTAACTGCTAGGCTAAAAAGAACACTACCAATGACAAGCGCTCGCATAGAAGTCTTGCGATTCGATTTTCTAAGCTCATAAGCTCCGTAAAGTTTATTACGGCCTTCGAAAACGATCTCTATCCATTGATTTTTAATTAAATCTAATTTCATTTTTTATAATTATTAGGTTATTAGTAAAAAATTATTTTTTTACGTCTAACAATTTTTGTTCTTCTGGTGTAAATTCATTAACTATTGCATAAGAGCCAGTCTTATTCACCCCAACAATTGCCATTTCATCCAAAACATCAACCAAATTACGATATGTTGATTTTTTGCTTGGTTTGATAATTACAATCATTCCATCATTTGGTTTTCCTTTAGCTGTTGAATATTGCTTTACTGTTTCCATTCTAGCTATCAACTCTTTACGAATACCCTCTTTTCCATAAGAATAATCTTTTGGAGCCGCAAGTGGTTTTTCCAACATCCCCATATAACGCACCAATTTTCCATTTTCACCAAGCAATAATGTCATAGTACGATTTTCATCAACTTTTATATCACTCTGTGGCTCTTTTTTATCTTCTTTATCTGGCAACGTCAAATCCATGGATTGAGGTTTAGACAACGTAGTGGTAAGCATAAAGAACGTGATTAATAAGAAAGCCAAATCCACCATGGCAGTTAAATCTACCTTTGAGTTTTGTTTTTTACTTCTTACTTTGCCACCTTTTCCGCCTCCACCGTCGCCGGTATTTAATTCAGCCATTTTAGTGTGTCTTTTTTAATTAAAAATTCTTTCCTCTTAAACCTGTAACCAAATTAAAGCTATTGACCTTTTGATCTTGCAAAATATCCATTACTTGTTTGATTGCAGGATATTGCTCCTTAGCATCTCCTTTTATTGCAAAATTCAATTCTTTGTCATTAACTTCAATATTTGCTTTACGCGAATATAAAACCCAATCCTTCAATTGATTATCCAAAGAATCCTTAGGTATCCCAGGCTGCCCTGCTTTACTTCTATCTGCTGCTTTCATATTCAAAATTGCTTTTAAATTTTGAATTGGTACACCAAAACTTTCCATTAATCCAAACTCCTCTGACTCTTTTTCAGTAAATACAACATTATATTTATCAGCCATAAATTCAAGTGCTTTTTTACGAACATCTTTTCCTTTTAGGTCAAAAAATACAGCAGTTTTCCCATTAGCCTTACCAATTGTCAAAGTAGACAAATTATCAGCTGGCAATTTTGTTTGCACAGTAGACTGTGGAGTATCAACTGGTAATACTTCAGGTGTTTTAGCAGTGGCAGTCAAAATAAAGAACGTAAGCAAAAGAAACGCAACATCGCACATCGCCGTCATATCGGTAGATGTGGACTTTTTTTTCATTTTTATTTTAGCCATTATTTATGTCTATTATTTTGATAAAAAAATATCAAAAATTAATTATTGTTTTAAACTACCTCTGAAATGTCTGTAAGTATTTACAATTGTAGTTCCAGCCTCATCAATAGAATAAGTTAAATCATCAATTTTTGAAGTAAAGAAGTTGTAAGCAACAATCGCTGTGATTGAAGTAGAGATACCTGTAGCTGTGTTAATCAAAGCCTCAGAGATACCAACCGCAAGTGCAGCTTGATCAGGAGTTCCAGCAGTTGCCAAAGCTCCAAACGCTTTAATCATACCAGATACTGTTCCTAATAACCCTCCAAGTGTTCCTAAAGAAACCAAAGAAGAAATAATAGTCATATTTTTTTCTAACATTGGCATTTCAAGAGAAGTAACCTCTTCAATTTCCTTGTGAATTACTTCAGAAGCTTCTTCACTGTTGAATCCTTCTTTTTTAACATCTTGGTATTTAACTAACGCAGATTTAATTGCATTTGCAACTGAACCTTGTTGTTTATCACATGTAGCAATAGCTCCATCAATATCCCCAGATTTGATGCTCACTTGAACTGTTTGCATGAATTTATCTAAATTCCCTTTACCAGCAGCTTTTGCGATAACAAAAAATCTTTCAAGAGAAAACACAATAACCATTAATAACATACCTAATAATACTGGTACTATAAATCCTCCTTTGTAAACTTGACCTAATGTATTCAATGGGTGTCCTTTTTCAATATCTCCACCTTCAAAATTTGAAGGATCTCCCATCACTTGAGACCAAACCAACCAACCTACAAATACACATAATGCAATAATAATCCCTGAAACCATTCCTCCTCCGTTTGAAGTGCTTTCTTTTTTAACTTTAACGTTTGCCATTTTTTTAAATTTTAAATATTTATTTTAGTTTTAATAAACTTGTATAGGAGCAAATTTAATTTTTTAGTTGAAATAAAAAAACTTTTTTTTAAGTAATCTTACAATTTATTTTATTCTCAAAACAGAACTACAACGTTTTTTAAGAATAATTGAAGATTTTATATAACAATTTATTCTAAAAAATTCTAAAAAAAAACGTTTTTAAGCATTATGAATATTTTTATTCAAAAAAAGGCCTAATTTAAAAAAACAAATAAATCTATCGGATCAATAGTCTTTTGTGATATTTTATTACAGAAAACACTTAATTATTCATTTAAAAAAAATTAATATCTTGCAGTAGATTTTAACAACCCCTCAAGAAATGAGCAAAGAAGAAAATTTTATTCAGCAAATAAATGAAGGCTATCTATCACAAGGAGAGAGCATAACACTGGGTGGCGCCATTCTTGACGGTAAGGCATTACCTAATACATTCGTCAAAATTCCGTTGAAGACATTAAACAGACATGGCTTAATTGCCGGTGCCACAGGAACAGGAAAGACAAAAACAATACAAGTTTTTTCAGAACAACTATCGTCATTTGGTATTCCCGTATTGATGATGGACATAAAAGGTGATTTTAGTGGAGTTGCAAAGGAAGGTGAAGAAAAAGACTTTATAAGAGAACGCCATACTAAATTGAACATCCCCTACTCGGTGTCCAGTTTCCCAGTTGAATTATTATCCCTTTCCAAACAAGATGGAGTCCGACTTCGATCTACAGTTTCTGAATTCGGACCTGTTCTTTTTTCAAGAATTTTAGATTTGAATGATACGCAGGCTGGAGTTGTTTCGGTTATATTTAAATATTGTGATGACAACAAAATGCCTTTATTAGATTTAAAAGACATTAAAAAGGTCATTAATTATATTACCGATGAAGGGAAAGACGAAATCGAAGAAAGCTATGGCAAAATATCAACTTCGACTACAGGAACTATTTTAAGAAAAATAATAGAGCTGGAACAACAAGGTGGTGATTTGTTTTTTGGGGAACTTTCCTTTGAAATTGACGACTTATTTCGCCTCGACGAAAACGGAAAAGGATACATTAATATTATACGACTAACAGACATTCAAGACAAGCCTAAATTATTCTCCACTTTTATGCTGAGTTTGCTTGCCGAAATATATCAACAAATGCCTGAAAAAGGAGATGCTGACCAACCTGAATTAGTGATTTTTATTGACGAAGCCCATTTAATTTTTAATGAAGCCAGCAAAGCATTATTGGAACAGATAGAAACTATCGTAAAATTGATTCGCTCCAAAGGAATTGGCGTCTACTTTATCACTCAAAACCCTATGGACATTCCAAGTGGTGTTTTGGCACAACTAGGACTAAAGATACAACACGCTTTAAGAGCATTTACAGCCAATGACAGACAAGCTATCAAACAATCGGCAGACAACTACCCAAGCTCTGAGTTTTACAAAACCGACGAAGTCTTAACCAGTTTGGGAATTGGAGAAGCCTTTGTAACTGCATTAAGCGAAAAAGGAATCCCAACTCCACTTGTGGCTACCATGATGCGAGCTCCAATGAGTCGTATGGATATTTTAACTGATGCCGAAATTCAAGAAATTAATACCAAATCCAAATTGGTCAAAAAATACAGTGAAGTTCTTGATCGCGAAAGCGCTTATGAAATGCTCAATAAAAAAATAGAATCAGCTCAGGAGCAAGCTACCGCCCCTGAAGAGAAAAAACAAGCAAGCAACGAACCGAGTACTGCAAGCGTTGTTACAAAATCGGTTTTGAAGGTCGTTACCAGCGCCACTTTTATTAGAGGAGCATTTGGAATACTGTCTAAAATGTTTAAAAAATAACTCTCTATGAAAAACATCTTCAAACTCATTATTTTTCTACTAGTCCTGAGTGGTTGTTCACCAAAATCAGAAACTAAAAATTTAACATATGTCAAGTTAGAAATTGTTAAAACAGAAAAAGACTTTGAAAAGCTAGTAGCCGAAAAAGGAATAGCTGAAGGTTTTTATCAATTTGCAGATTCTAACGCCGTTATCAAGAGAGAAAGTGATTCTTTAATAATTGGTAAAACCAACATTAAAAATTATTATCTAAATTCAAAATACGAAAATGCAAGTGTAACCTGGTCTCCTGATGCGGTAACTGTTTCCGATGCTGGAGATATGGCTTCAAGTTACGGTAAATATGTTTGGACTTTTAAAGATGCTTCTGGAAAAGAACAAGTTTCAAAAGGGATTTTTCATACGGTCTGGAAAAAACAAAAAGATGGTTCCTGGAAATACATTTGGGATTAGTATTAGTTTTTCTTAGGATAAAAGATAAGTTTCGAGGAAGATTGCATAATCTCCTTTTTATTCAATTTCATTTTTCTGAATTTTCCAGCATTATATAATTCTGCTTGATCCGAATAATGGACACTAAATGGATTCCCAGATTGTCCAGTTGGCAAAATTCCCCAACTATTTTCAATATCAGAGAAGTCAATTACTCTTCTACTTGACGGCCCTCCTTTTACTTTGTAAAATCCATCATCAACAAAATCAAAAAATTGATTATTTATTACTTCATTAGAACCCGAAACTTCAAAAGGACCAACATTAAAAAACGGTCTAAATAGCGCCAATTTTCCAATTGGGTGTTGGTATTCTACTGAATGCACTTTTTTCCACCTCCACTCCGAAGGAGAATTACCCAATTGTTTTTCTAAAGTCACTATTGCTTCTTCGAATGATTTTGCTAAGATTTGACCTCTGGTTTCTTTTATCCTTTTTGTTGCAACATCATCCCACCATGGAGAATTTTCGCTTGAGATTTGTCTGGCGACAATTTGCTTCATAACATGAGTTCCCAAAAATTGTTTAAATCCTTCGTCACCTAATTCGTCTTGAAAAGTATTTTTTAGATATAAATAAATCCACTTATTATAGATAGTAGGAGCTACTTCATTCAAATTATTGGAACCATTCCATGATTTTAAAATACTAATTGCTTCATTTTCCGATTTGGAAAGTGATTTTAAATTCAAATTCGAAATTATTTTTTTTACAACTTCAGGAGCTACGGCTGATGTATTGTCAACAATCATTTTACTTACTGAACTTTTATCCCAATCGAATTTTGAATCCAATAATTGCGTAATTCTTTTTGCTCTATCCTCAGGAAGATAATACCCTGGGTATGCAAAACCATCAATCGCTTCCGGCTGATTATTTGCAGAATAAACGTAATTCCAATCTGGATTGACTGCTGATGGATTTTTTGAAAAATCCAAATACTCTAAACTATCGTCCTTTCCATTGGTTCCATCGAGTATAAAATTTGTATTCACACCATTATTGTGTTTGTACAATTTTCCGGTTGCCCACCAACCCACATTTCCTTTGGCATCGCCATACATTACATTTAGTCCGGGTGCGGCAATAAGTGCAACTCCTTTTTGAAAATCGGACATTGATTTCGAATGTGAAATAGCATAAATTGCCTCTATACTATGAATAGGTTGTTGCGTGTAAATCCAAGACATTGCAACTGGTTTATTACTTTTTAAACCAGTCAACAAATCATTCATAATCGGACCATGATGGCTTATTTTTAAGTTCAAAATTACATCTGATGAATCTTTAACCTTTATTGTTTTCTTTCTAATTTCATAATCCTGGAAACCATTTATGGTTTTGTATTGATTATTATTTTTAGGATTGTTTTCTTCTTGATAAAAATCTACATCATCATTTTCGAACATTGTTAAACCATAAGCGTATTCCCGATTATGTCCCAATAAAGGAAAAGGCGCTCCTGCCAGATAACAACCGTACAATTCGAAATCGGGAGTTTCTAAATGAGCTTCATACCAAGTGCCCGGCTGTGAGAATCCAATATGGGGATCATTGGCAAAAATTACTTTTTTATTCTCTGTTTTTGGAGGTGCAATAACCCAGCTATTGCTTCCAACAAATGGCGCAACCGGCGATTGATCCAGAAGTGATGCGATCGATCGTGCAATAACTTCATACTCTTGCGTTTTCTGTTTAGCAATTTTAATTTTAGTGGTGTTAAAATCCCCTTCTATACCAAAATCTTTAAGGTAATCCATTCCGTACTTGTTCCGAATGTCCGTAAGTAAAGGATCCGTTTTTTGGGCCATTGCAAAACTAAAAGACATATACCCAAAAATATTATATACATCCTGTATGGTGAATTTTTGCTTTTTAACCCCTAACAATTGAAATTCAACTGGAGTTACACCTTCCTCAAGATATTGATTAATCCCATCCAGATAAGCAATAGTCAATTGATAAGCCTGACTCTTTTTGTCTAAGATTTTGATTGTTTTTTCGGATGCTTCTTCGATTCCTAAACCCACAAAAAACTTATCGTTTTTCAACGCAACCGATCCAAATACTTCGGACAAGCGACCTGGAGCAATACGTCTGAGTAATTCCATTTGCCATAGTCTATCCTGGGCATGTACATATCCCAAAGCTATCATAGCATCTTTTGAATTTTTGGCATAAATATGAGGCACTCCAAATTCATCAAAATAAACCGTAGTCTCCTTTTTAATATTTTTTAAATAAAGGTCTCCTTCGTATTTAGGTTTTTGGTATGATCCATAAATAAAAAATGCCCCAACTAAGGCGATTAGCAAAAAAATAAAAACAAGTAAGGCTCTTTTTAGGTTTCTCATTGGAAGCAATTTTAATACACATTATCAAACTTATGTAAAAATCAATACATTTTACACACCATTTTTAAAAAGCACATTTAAAAAAGGGTGTTTTTTTATCAAATATAAATAAAATATAATGATAGCAAATTTTATCATTATTGTTGATTTTTTATCATAAAACAAAGAATAAGCATCCTAAAAGTTAAAATTTACTATTTAAATTGATATTTTTACAACAAAGCCCACATGATTAAGTGTCAGTTTCTTATATTTGTTAAAACATAATAAATTCATGAAAAATATTTCAAGAGAAACCATTTCACAAATGGATAAGATTGAAAAATTAAATTTAATTAATTCATGTACCGGTTTTAAATCTGCCAATTTAATAGCTACAAAATCCATTGAAGGCAATACTAATGTTGCTATTTTTAGTAGCGTCACCCACCTAGGAAGTAGCCCGTCATTAATAGGTTTCATTGTACGTCCAACTACTGTTCCAAGAGACACTTACAAAAATATTATGGAAACTGGTTATTTCACCGTAAACCACATTACAGTTGACATGATTGCTGATGCACATCACACCTCCGCTAATTATGATTCTGGAATTTCTGAGTTTGACAAAACCAATTTGGAAGAAGAATACAAAGAAGGTTTCAATATTCCTTTTGTAAAAGGAAGTCCAGTTCAACTTTATTGCAAGTTTGTGAACGAATATATTATTAAAGAAAATGACACTATTCATATTATAGCTTCTATCGAGCATATTTTTTTCGACGAGGCTTTGGAGCATAAAGACGGCTGGCTACAACTGGACAAAGGAAATATAGTTGCCTTGAATGGAGTAGACGGATATTTTTTGCCCAAACTAATTGATCGCTTTCAACCTGCAAAACAAAATATATCTACAAAATCATTTAAAAGAGATAAGGAATAAAAAAGGTATGATTAAAAAAAGGGAATAGTAATACAACTATTCCCTTTTTTTCATTTTCCTAAAATTCCGATTTTTAAAATCTGCCCGAAGTGATACATATCCTCATATGACGTATATAAAGGAACCGGTGCTAGACGAATTACATTGGGTTCACGCCAATCCGTAATTACACCATTTTTCATTAAATAATCAAACAAACTGCGCCCTTCTCCATGAAGAAAAACAGACAATTGACATGCTCTTTCCAAAGGTTCTGTTGGAGTGATAATTTCAAAAGATCCATGTACTTCTTTACTTATTTCATTCAGAATAAATTCTAAATAAGAAGTGATTTTATCTCTTTTTAAGATTAATTGATCCATTCCAATTTCGTCAAACATTTCAACGGAAGCCAAATAAGGTGCCAATGACAAAATTGGTAAATTGCTTATCTGCCAACCTCCTGCTCCGTGAACCGGATCAAAAACGGGTTCCATCTTGAAACGACGTTCTTTGTTATGACCCCACCAGCCAGCAAATCGAGGCAACTCTTTATTGTCATGATGTTTTTCGTGAACAAAACAACCCGAAGCATTTCCTGGTCCTGAGTTCATATATTTATAACTGCACCAAGCTGCAAAATCGACATTCCAATCGTGTAGTTCCAATTTAATATTTCCAGCAGCATGGGCTAAATCCCAACCCACGTAAGCGCCTTGTTTGTGTCCCGCTTCGGTGATGGTTTTCATATCAAAAACCTGACCAGTGTAATAATTTACACCGCCTATTAAAACCAACGCCAACTCCTCACCTACTTCTTCAATTTTTGCCAACACATCTTCCAGTCGGATGTTGTGTTCCCCTTCACGGCGCTTGATTTCTACAATGACATCCTCTGGTTTATAACCGTGAAAATTCACTTGACTTTGAAACATATATTGATCAGAAGGGAAAGCTTTTTCTTCGCAAATGATTTTGTAACGTTTTGCAGTTGGTCTATAAAATGAAACCATTAACAAATGAAGGTTCACTGTTAGCGTGTTCATTACGGTAATTTCGGATGGCAAAGCGCCTACCAATTTACTCAATGGATTGGCAAAACGTTCTTGATAATCCCACCACGGTTTTTCGGCATAAAAATGACCTTCGACAGCAAGATTTGCCCAATCGTCCATTACTTCATCAATATATTTTTTGGTTCTTTTTGGTTGTAGTCCCAAAGAGTTTCCCACAAAATAAATCACTTTTTTGTTATTGACTTTTGGAAATATAAACTCCTCTTGATATTTATGTAGATGATCTTGTGAATCGAGTTGCTGAGCAAATTCTAATGTATTTTTGAAATCCATTTTTTGATTGTTTTGTGCCGTAAAAATAGAAAAAGATAATAGAGAAAAAAAACAACTGAATAAAGAAAAAACACAAATAGAGACGATAAAAAGACAATTCAATAAAAATTAAATTCATTTTAGCCCATATTTTGCATTTAAAATAGCACATCACTTCTTATGAAAAGGAATTGCGTTAGGGATAGAAATGGAAAGTTTTTACCTGAAACCATTAGTAAAACAGCAACGAGGAAGCGACCGAAGGAAGCTCCCGCAGTGCTAGTATTACTTTGGTTTTGGGTAAAAACTTGTAATGAATAGCCTGTAATACGCCCAAATAAAAAAGATTGCAGAAATGAGATTGCGGAATTTAGATTTCTAAGATGTGAGTTCCCTTCGCTCAATTTAGGACAAAAAAAATCTCGCCATTGCTGACGAGACTTTCTATTTAATTTTGAATGCGTATTAAATAATCAACATTGCATCTCCGTAAGAGTAGAATTTGTATCCTTCTTTGATTGCTTCTTCGTACGCTCTTTTCATTAAATCGTGTCCACAAAAAGCAGAAACCATCATCAACAAAGTTGATTTTGGCGTATGGAAATTGGTAATCATACAAGTTGGTATACTGAAATCGTGAGGAGGGAAAACAAATTTATTTGTCCATC
>NZ_DASTTN010000432.1:0-4863 GCF_035760125.1 Flavobacterium sp. | reverse complement strand
TTCATTTGGGTTCGTTTTATAAAAACGAAAATAACTCAAAATTTATAATTAATCCTAATTACTATTTTATTTCTTTCTTAACAAAAAAACACATTGAATGAGAAATAAGAAAAAATACAAACTAAAAAACTAAATATCAACCAATTATTCCCAAATTACCAAATTCATAAAAAATGGAATTCATCTTTTTTTCTATTCACAATTTAGAAAGCAAGAAAATTGGTTTATAAAATACTTTTCGCTAAAAACATAAATCTGTACCAAAAAAAAAAAACGTGCTTAAATAATTATTGATTATCTATTTTATTCCAGAAATCAAAATAATTGAACCATTGCAATGGGTATTTTTTTACCATCATTTCAACACTTCGGGTATATTCTTTCAACAACCCTTTTTCGTCACGATGCTTTACGGTAGCTTCTCTGGTATAAAGGTGATAATGTAAATTGGGTTCTTTCATTACATAAACAAAAACCACTGGAACTTTTAAACGAGAGGATATAAGAAATGGTCCGGCTGGAAAAAGAGCTTCTTCGCCCAATAATTCTTCGCTTAAAGATTTTACTCCTTCAAAATACCTGTCTCCGGTGAAACAAACCAGTTCATTTCTGGCTAGAGCCGAATTAATCTCGAATATATGTGATAAATCATCACCAATCAATATGAAATTTATTGTTGGTTTTTGGGTAATACTTTCGAGATATTTTTTTATGGCAGAATGCTCTAAATCGGTAGTAACAAGGTTTATTTGAAAATTGACATCAACCTCACTAAAAAAATGTTCGGCTATTTCAAAATTTCCAATATGAGCACTAATGAGCACTCCTCCCCTTTTTTCTTTCAAAAGTTTGATAATAATTTCGCCACCATCATGTTCATAAGTAAACTTATTTTTCAATCCGGCGCCAATGGCAATTTTATCAATAATAGTCTGTCCAAAAGTATAATAACTTTTGAAAACCATTCTTTTTGATTTGAAATAGGAATACCCCAATCTTTTTCTAAAATAATAAAAGATTGAGGTATTACTTTTTTTTAGGAAAATAAAATAATACGTTGCTACAAAATAAAGGATAAGATAAGCAGCTTTAATCCCTACTTTTTTAATAAAAAAAACAAAAATTTTGTATCCTAAAACAGTCCCTTTAGATTTTCCATCCCATTGACTCATTTTAAATTGTGGATTTTAGATTGTAGATTTTAGAATGCTTGTCACATCTAAAAAATATAAATTATGCTTTACTTTTAAGCTTATTTTCAATTAGATCATAAAAATCTTGGAATGTATCTATTCCTACAAAATCTGCTTCAACTAATTTTACACCAAAATTTGATTCAATAGAAACAACTAAATCTACATAGTCTAAACTATCCAATCCCAAAGTGATTTTCAAATTTGCATCTGACTGAATATCATCTCCATCTACCTCAAATTCATCAATTAAAAAATCATTAATCTTCTCTATGATTGCTTCTTTATTCATTATTTTTTTTATACTTTTTAACTACTAATGCCGAATTCGTCCCTCCAAAACCGAAGGAATTCGACAAAAATATGTCAAATTTTTTATTTAAAGTGGTTTTAACCAAATTTAATTTTGCGGCATCTTCATCTGGCGTTTCCAAATTAATGTTTGGTGCAATGAAATCGTTTTGCATCATTAATATCGAATAAATGACTTCGCTGGCACCAGCCATCCAGCATTCGTGCCCCGTCATTGACTTTGTAGAACTCACATAAGGATTACTTTCACCAAAGACTTTAAAGATGGCTTTCGCTTCATTGTCGTCCCCTACTGGTGTTGATGTTGCGTGAGCATTAATATAATCCACATCACTTGCTTTTATTCCTGCTTCATCAAGCGCTCTTTGCATTGCTGTAGATGGACCTTCCACATTTGGTGTGGAAATGTGACCGCCATTGGAAGAGAATCCGTAGCCCACAACTTCTGCTAAGATAGGCGCCCCCCTTTTGATCGCCGATTCATACGATTCTAAAATCAAAGTAGCTCCTCCACCGCTAGGAATTAAACCATCGCGATTAATATCAAAAGGTCTTGAGGCTTTGGTTGGTTCATCTTCTCTAGGAGAAAAAACACCCAAACCGTCAAAACTGCACATGGCATATTTGTTAATTTCTTGTGCACCACCACAGATGATTACATCCTGAAAACCGCTTTTAATTAAAAAATAAGCTAATCCAATAGAATGAGATCCGCTTGCACAGGCCGCACTAATCGTTAAATTAATCCCTCTCATTTTAAAAATAGTCGATAAATTCATCGTAACCGTTGAATTCATGGACTTGAAAATAGCCCCTGAACCAATTAACGCAGAATCTTTTTTATCTCTGATAATGTCAGTCGCTTCGATAACAGATTTCGAGGCACTATCATTCCCATACATAATTCCAACTTCATTTTCATCAAAGAAAGCATCGTCAATATTAGCATTTCTTAAGGCTTCAACCGTTGCCATGTAAGCATATTCAGTTTCTTCACCAAGACTTATTCTTTGTCTTCTGGTAAGCAAATTTTTCAAATCAGGTTTAGGAACCATCCCTGTCAAGGCTGATTGAAAACCAAATTCTTTTCTTTCTGGATCAAATGAGATACCAGATTTTCCTTGATATAATGAATCTTTTACCTCGTCTAACGATGTTCCGATACAGGAATAAATTCCCATTCCTGTGATGACAACTCTTTTATTCATTTTCTGTTGTATTATTTATGAATAAATCCCACCATTTATATTGATAACCTCACCAGTAATATAACTTGATTTCTTTGAAACTAAAAAGCTAACTAAATCTGCAACTTCTTCGGCTTCACCAAAACGATTCACTGGAATCATTTTAATTAACTCTTTTTCATCAAGATGACTTGTCATATTTGTTCTTATAAAACCTGGAGCCACTGCATTCACAGTGATATTTCTTTTGGCTACTTCTTGTGCCAAAGCCTTAGTTGCAGCTACCATTGCCCCTTTTGCTGCAGAATAATTAGTCTGTCCTGCAGTTCCTTTTACACCCGAAAGCGAAACGATATTCACTATTCGACCGTATTTATTTCGTAACATCTTTTGCATAAAAAAGTTAGTCACATTAAAAAAACCATTCAAACTGGTATTGATAACACTTGACCAATCTTCCAGACTCATCCACATGAATAAACCGTCTTTGGTAATTCCTGCGTTATTTATAATCGCTTCGACAATTGCTTCTGGATTTGCTTCTTGCCATTCTGTTAATACAGATTTTACTTCATCAAAATTAGCGACGTCAAATTTTAGAATTTCTCCCGTAGCCCCATTTGCAATTACCCTTTCTAATGTATTTTCGGCTTCTTCTTTATTGGAATAATAATTAATCAAAATATGATAATCGCTGTCTTGTGAAAGTTTTTCACAAATAGCGTTACCAATTCCTCTAGAACCTCCTGTTACCAATGCACATTTCATATATGTAAAATTTATTTCTTAGCGGTCATATATAGTATCGCCATCATTATCTTTATTAGTGTTTTACGCTTGGAAATCATGGCGATTTCATATAAAGCTATTTCAATATTAGTTATTAATCAAATAATCTTTCACCATTTGCACAAAAGGATACATTACCTGATCTTTTTCGAATCTTGGAATAATGACACGAATATCATCATATATTTTTCTGGTTACAGATGAAATTTGGTCTTTTTGTTCCAAATAATCAATTGCCTGAACAATGGTGATCAATTCGATAGCCAATACTTCAAATGCATTTTCAATAACTTTTGATGTAATCACGGCAGCATTAGTTCCCATACTTACAATATCCTGATTGTCATTATTATTTGGAATACTATGAACATACATCGGATTCGATAACATCTGGTTTTCCGCAGTTGTTGAAGTCGCTGTAAACTGTACTCCCTGCATTCCAAAATTGAAACCTAAAGTCCCCAAATTCACAAATGGAGGAAGGATTTCGTTTATTTTTGAATTCAATAAATAATTCAACTGACGTTCAGCAAGCATCGTTAATTTGGTAATTACGATTTTCAACTTATCCATTTCCAACGAAATATAATCCCCATGAAAATTACCGCCATGATATACATGTTGGTTTTTCACGTCTATAATTGGATTATCATTTGCCGAATTAAATTCTTCTTCCAAAATAGAAGAAACATTGCTTATGGTTTCAAGTATTGGTCCCAAAATTTGAGGAACGCAACGTAAAGAATAATACTCCTGAACTTTTTCTTTGAAAACATCCTCGGTATTTTCTCCAGAATATAAATGATCTTCTCTTTTTCTGATTAAAGTACTGTCCTCAAGATTTGTTCTCATTCTCGAAGCCACTTCTCTCTGTCCTTTATGACGCTTTGTATCGTTTAGTTCTTCCGAAAAATGGTCATCGTAAGCTTGTACAAGTTCATTGATAGCACAAGAAAATTTAATTGACCAATCCAATAATTTATGGGCATGATGTACATTGACAACTCCAATTCCAGTCATCACTGACGTTCCATTCATCAAAGCCAATCCTTCTCTAATTGCAACTTGAATAGGTTCAAGTTTTTCTATGGCAAAAACCTCTTGTGTAGGTCTTCTTTCTCCTTTATAAAAAACCTCTCCTTCACCAATAAGAACCAAAGCCAAATGTGCCAATTGAACTAAATCACCACTGGCACCTACCCCACCGTGTTCAAATATTAAAGGAGTAATATCTCGATTAATTAATTCTTTCATCAATAGAATCACTGAAGAATGAACTCCAGAATTACCTAAAGAAAGTGTATTTAGCCTAGCCAAAATCGCTGCTTTAACACAGGTTGCATTCAACGGTTTTCCTGTACCGGAAGCATGACTTCGTATTA
>NZ_DASTTN010000431.1:0-4903 GCF_035760125.1 Flavobacterium sp. | reverse complement strand
GAATATCAAAATGTCGCCGAATGGATGTCTCAAATTCCAGACCAATCCAGAGTTTTCCTGATGAGTTCACATGCTAAAAAGTCCTATTTGGAAAATCAATTTCAAGACGGTGATTGGTTGGTTTTTGGAAAAGAAAGTGTTGGCTTGAGTGCCGAAGTTTTGGCTTTATTCGAAAACCACCTGACTATTCCTATGTCTCCGTTAATTAGAAGCTTTAATATAGCCAATTCAGTTGCTTTTGTAGTTGGAGAAGCAAAGAGACAAATTATGGGGTTATGAAAGTGATATAGGAATTTACAATTCTGTTTGCGGTTTTTTCCAGTGAAGGCTCTACATCTTTGAAATCTTCCTTGAGTTTACCTTCAGAAGTGAAAAAATCGGCTACTGTAGTCTTCAATGGAACCTTATCGATATAAATTTCTTTTACAGTAAATGTAAGGGTATATTTTTGATTTTCTCCAAACACAATTTTAAGACTGTATTTGATGTCAAAATTATATTTTACAGCTAGATTCCAGTAGTAATAAGCATTTTCATAGCGAGCTTCAATGGTTAAGGAATTTTCAGTAACATCAAAAACATCAGAACCTTTTTCATTGTAATAACGTGCCCATTCCTTAGATTGTTCTATTAACTTGTGAATAGGTTGATTGGGTATATTCATTTCCAGAGGCAGAAAACCCTTTTGAGTCATTTCTAACTTTTCCTGTGCTGAACTTGCGATAATCCAAAAAAACAATGTGATTTTAATAAAGTGGTTCATATTCAGGTTTTTACAATACTTACAAAGATAAAAAACTTAATTATAGGTTTTGAAAGTGAATTTTTCTTTTTCTTATCAAAAACAACCTGATGATTGCTAATTCACCTTTAATCGCAAACTTTAATATTGCCAATTCAGTTTCTTTCGTTGTTAGTGCTGTAAAGAGATGGATTGGGTTAGGTGTTTATTATGAGGAGTTTTAAGTTTATTAGCTGTAATTGGAATCTGTTTTTTTAAAGGAAATTTCATATATTTGAGATAGACAATGTTTAGGTCTTAAATCTCTTTTTATGATAGATAACGTTTCCTTACGAAGTACTATTTTTAGACATCTCGATGGTTTAGTCACTGCTCCAGTAGCTTTTTGCTTGTATAAAAAAGGAGTGTTAGCTCATGTTTTAGACAAAAAAGAAATAAGTCTTTCTGAACTGACTGATAAATTTAAAGCCAATGAAGGCTACCTTAATGTAGGTTTACGTGTTTTGGCTTCTCAAGGTTTTCTGAATTATCATATTAATACGAGTACAGACCTAATAACTATCAGTATCAATGAAAAAAGTGAAATCGCTTTTTCTCTGTTTCCATTGTACAAAGATGCTGTTGATTTATTACAGTTTTCGATGGATTTTCATCCCAGATTATTTGAAGAAGCTCCCTTTGAGCGCTTAAAGTTTATTTTCGAAAAATATAAAGATAACTATGGAATTTCGTTTTCTGAGGATCCTTTGATCAATACCATTCAACATCAAATTTTAAAGCATATTGAAGGCTTTTTAGTTGGCCCAACTGTAGTGCGTCTCGGTATGAGTGGTATGTTTCATAAATATTTTATGGAAATATCCTTTCGTCCTGAAGAGTTTCATAAATCTCCTGAAAAATTCAAAATCATCCTTGACTTTTTGGTTTATTTAGAATGGTTTACTCAAAAAAATGGCAATTATCAGTTTGCCGAAACTGGTTTGTTTTTTGCCAAAAGAGCTTCTGCTTATGGTGTAACGGTTTCGTATTTGCCTACTTTTAGTAAAATGGAAGAATTAATTTTTGGAGATCCTTCTATTTTAAGAATCGTTGGAGATGGGGAAGATGAAATTCACGTGGATCGAGAAATGAACGTTTGGGGAAGTGGCGGTGCTCACGATACCTATTTTAAAGTAGTAGACGAAATTATTATCAAATTATTCAATTTGCCTATTGCCAAACAACCGAAAGGAATACTTGATATGGGCTGTGGAAACGGTGCTTTCTTGGAACATATTTTTGATGTAATTGAACGTCAAACTTTGAGAGGAAAAATGCTGGACACGCATCCTTTGTTTTTGGTCGGTGCCGATTATAATCAGGCCGCTCTCAAGGTAACGCGAGCCAATTTAATCAAAGCCGATATTTGGGCTAAAGTTATTTGGGGAGATATTGGTCGCCCGGATTTGTTGGCGGAAGATTTACGGGAAAATTATAATATCGATCTGAAAGATTTGTTGAATGTGAGAACTTTTCTGGATCACAATCGAATTTGGGAAATACCAAAAGAAATTACAAAAGGAAGGATAAGTACTTCGACTGGAGCATTTGCACACAGAGGTGTTCGAATAAACAACAATTTGGTTGAAGATAATTTGTTGGAGCACTTCAAAAAATGGTCGCCTTATGTTCATAAATTCGGACTGCTCATTATTGAATTGCATACTATTTCACCCCATTTGACAGCTGAAAATTTAGGCAAAACAGCAGCCACGGCTTATGACGCAACACACGGTTTTTCGGATCAGTATATTGTGGAGATTGATGTTCTGCATAAAATTGCAGCCGAAGCAGGATTGTTTCCAGACTTCAATTATTTCAAAAAATTCCCAGATTCAGAAATTGCGACTGTGAGCATTAATTTGTTAAAAGGAAAATGATATGAGGATAAAAGAAGAGGAAGTATTTTTCAACTTCCTCTTCTTATTTATTTTTTAGGTCTAGCTACAAAATCGGTTAGTGTTACGTATGTATTTCCAGTAGCAGAGTCATAGTAAACGCTATATTTAGTTGGGTAATTCCCTGCTTTTTCAAAGAAATCCGGCTGTGAATAAGGAATAGGATTATTTTCGGGTTTAGAATGAAAATATTCTAAAGTGACCATTGGTTCAACAAAAATCAATTTGCTATTATAGGTACCATAAATCAGAATTTTGGAAAACGGAAGAAAGTCTGGTAAATTATTAGGAGCCCAATGTTTTCCCATTTGAGGTTCTGCGGTGGCAGGACCAGGAGGAGTTCCATAATCTGCAGGCAAATAACCAAGGGGAGGATAGGAATTGAAAGCAGCATCTGTTGCAGGAGACCATTCTGGTATTGCCATTTGTTCTTCAACCGAGATCATGTAAAAATGGATATCAAAATGAGGTACATCAAAAACATGTTCAGGTTGATGTCCGTGAGGATTCCAGTTGAGTCCAATGTGGTCAAAAGGTGTTAATTGTTTTGCTTTAAGATGTAATGGGACAATATAAACTGGAAGTTCAACTCCTGGAGCGGCATCAGGAAGCCCGGTAAATGCTCGGGCAGTTATTTCGATACCAATTTCAACGGGCATTTCATTTTCTTTGTTTACACTAATCCACGAACGTACTTTTCCGTTTCCAAGAGTATTTTCCGGTCCCTTAAATACATTGAGTTTGTCTTTACTAATTTTCGCAGTCAGCGATTGAGAATCATTTGTTTGTAAATCACTTTTATTCGTTTCGTCCTGGTTACAGGAAAAAAAGAAAAAAAATACAACTAAAGCAATAATTTTTTGGGACAATCTGAACAAATTTTCCATAGTTAAAAAAAATTAAATTGTTTTTAATAATGTAGATCAGTAAAGATTCGGGTAGTGAAAAAAGGAAAACAAATGTACAATATTTAATGTAACAATTTGATAATCAGTAATGTTTTGTTTCTTTTTTTAAATTGGGGGGTAGGTGTGGTGAAAAGTATTTTACAGGTAAAACAGTGTAGCAATTAAATTATCAAAAACTTACCTTTTTCACTGTCAAAAACAATATGCTCGTCTTTAAATAAAGTATTAAAACTTCCTTTGCTAATTAAGTTGCAAGGTTCGTCTTGTAACACACTTTCTGGAGTCATAATAATCATCTCGTCACTCAATTGTATTGCCATATCAATGTCATGGGTTGAAAATAGAATGCATTTTCCGGTTTCGTGGGTGAGTTTTTTTAAGAGCTTCAGTAGTGAAACTTTATGTAGTAAATCCAAGTGTGTAGTGGGTTCATCCAGAATAATCAAAGGAGTGTCCTGTGCCAATGCTCTTGCAATCAAAACTTTTTGCAATTGGCCATCACTTATTTCGTAATGTTTTTTTTGGGTCAAATGACCAATTTGAGTCAGTTCAATTGCCTCTTGAACGATTTGAACATCGGTATCTGATAATGTGCCTATCCAATTGGTGTAAGGTTGACGTCCCAGTGCCACCAATTCAAAAACGGTTAAATTACTGGGAGGCAATTTTTCGGTCAAAACCATACTTAAATTTTGGGCCAATTCCAAAGGTTCGTAACTGGTTATTTTTTTATCATTTAATAAAACAGTTCCCAGCAAAGGCTTTTGAATTCCAGTAATAGTACGTAATAATGTAGATTTTCCAATACCATTCGCCCCAATCAAAGCAATCAGTTTTCCTGCCTGTAAGTTCAGGTTGAGGTTTTCGGCTATGGTCACCGTTTCCTTTTTGGAGGTGTACCCAATGCTTAAATTTTCAGTGGTGAGGATATTACTCATTTTTGAGATGTTCTAAATTCTTAGATAAAAACTTTATTGAAAACGAAAATTTACACCATAGATTTATTACAATAGGTTGCTTTTTCAAAATCCCTGATATTGATGGATAAAATCGGAACTTCAGGAAACATCAGTTTCAACTGACTAACTATCTTGTTCGAGAGATTGCTTTTTTGAGCAGTTGTTCTTCCTTCCATTATGTTCGCAAAAATATGAATAAAATCATCTTTAGTATTTCCAGTACTGTAATATCGAAAAGGATTGATGCGAACTTTAATATCTGCTGGGTCAAAAAGACCTGTTGATTCTGCAGTATCATAAACGGCTTGCATAATTTTTTCGGGAGATTTTAGATTCAGTATGTTTTCGGAACAATCA
>NZ_DASTTN010000430.1:0-8580 GCF_035760125.1 Flavobacterium sp. | reverse complement strand
CAGAATACGAAAAATATCTAAACATAAAAGAGAATAAATCAATTGATTTTGCCAATACATAAATCAAATTTTGGCAAACAAAATTTGATGCGACACCCAATCAAGTGATTTATCTGGGTATGTTGGCCTCTAATTATAGTATTCTTTTTCAATATACGGGAGACATAAAAGATTTATATAAAACAGAAGAGTTGTTGACAGAATATAATGAAGCATATAAGTACTCTAGAGTTTCGACTGTTCGAGCATTGGCACGAAATTATATTTCTCAGCATCGTTTTAAAGAAGCTTTGAATCTTGCCAACAAGGCATTGGCTATTGGCGAAGGCCGAAAAGAAACTCAAAAATTATTGTTTGATGTACAAATGGAAGTGGGAAATTATGCTGAAGCTTTGAAAAATTTGAAAGCCATTCGGGATATGAATGATTATGATTATTTGATTCGTTTGGCCAAATGGTGTGATCATAAAGGGGATTTGAAAACGGCAATTACTTTTATGGAAAAAGCAAGGGACATAGCCATTGAAGATGATAATAAAGTTTTGAAAATCTGGTCGTATTCCAATTTAGGCGATTTTTATGGACATGCAGGCAGAATACAAGAATCGTATGATAGTTATTTAAAAACACTAGAAATAGATCCTAATTATTCATATGCCTTGAAAGGGATTGCTTGGATCGTTTTTTCGCACGAAAGAAATACCACGGAAGCGAATAGAATTATTACGGCTATCACTAAAACACATAATACGCCAGATTTTTATTTATTGAAATCTCAAATTGCCCAATTCAGTGGTGACAAAACAGAAGAACTAGCCAATAGGAATGCCTATTTTTCTATGCTGAAAAAGTATAATTACGGGGCAATGTACAATAAATACAATATCTTAATTTATGCCGATGATAAAACTACTGCTTCAAAAGCACTCGAAATTGCTAAAATTGAAATAAATCACAGACCTACTCCAGATTCGTATGATTTATTAGCCTGGTCGTATTTGAATTTGGGACAAAATAAAAAAGCTTTAGAAATTGCTCAAAAACATGTGGTTGGGAAATCCTTTGAACCTAAGGTACAGTATCACTTGGCAATGATTTATAAATCAAACAACATTATGGAACAAGTTGAACCAATCAAAGAAGAATTGCTTTCCAGTACTTATGAATTAGGACCTTCTTTGGAAAAAAAGGTAATGAAACTTTAATTTAGAAATGAAAAAACATATACTAATCCTTCTGATTTTATTTAATATAGCTGCCTTTGGTCAGATTCAAAAAGGAATTATTATTGATGAAAATGGGAAACCAATTGAAAACGCTACAATTACCAATCTAAAATCGAATACACATTCGCATACCAATGAAACAGGAAATTTTAGCATTGATAAGTCCAATGTTGGGGACATATTGAATGTTATTGCATTGGGACATAAAAAAATAGGCTATACGATATCAAATTCAGAAATTAGTATTGTAATGGAAAGTCATAGTTTTAAACTGGAAGAAGTGGTTATTCAGTCTAAAATATCAGCACTTAATGTGATTTCCAAAATTGATTTGGAAACCACTCCTGTCAATTCTTCACAAGAAATTTTGCGTAAGGTTCCAGGTTTATTTATTGGTCAGCATGCAGGTGGAGGTAAAGCGGAACAAATATTTTTGCGAGGTTTTGATATTGATCACGGTACCGATATTGCGATTAATGTAGATGGAATGCCCGTAAATATGGTTTCGCATGCACACGGGCAAGGCTATGCCGATTTGCATTTTGTAATTCCGGAAACTGTCGATAAAATTGATTTCGGTAAAGGAACGTATTATGCCAACAAGGGAGATTTTGCTACTGCTGGTTATGTAGATTTTGGAACAAAAGAAAAATTGGATTTTAGCAGTATTGGAGCAGAAGTAGGGCAATTTAATACTTTTAGAACCGTGGGATTGTTTGATCTTTTAGGAAATAACAAAAAGCAAAGTGCTTACATTGCCACCGAATATATTCTTACTGATGGACCATTTGTTTCGCCTCAAAATTTTAACCGAATCAATTTATTTGGAAAATACTCATTTGTTTTAGAAGATAATAGTCGCTTTTCAATTACCGCCTCCCGTTTTACCAGTAAGTGGGATGCTTCTGGGCAAGTACCGCAACGATTGGTCGATAATGGGATAATTTCAAGATTTGGCTCCGTAGATGATACAGAAGGAGGGGCAACTTCAAGATCTAATTTCAATGTTTCATTTCGTAAACCTATTGATGAAAATACGTTTTTGAAAGCTAATATCTTTTATTCGAATTATAAATTTGAATTGTTTTCTAACTTTACTTTTTTCTTGAACGATCCAGTAAATGGGGATCAAATTAAGCAAAAAGAGGACAGGAATATTTATGGAATCAATGCGGAGTTGAACAAAAGTATCAATAAAGAATCGGTTGATTTGTTATTTCAATTGGGATTTGGTGTTAGAAATGATGCAACGACCGATACTGAATTGTCGCATACGTTGAACAGAAGCACGACTTTGGAACAAATCAAATTAGGAGATATCGATGAGTCAAATGTTTTTACTTATTTGAATACAGAAGTTCGTTTGGGCAAATGGTTGATTAATCCTGCAGTCCGATTGGATTATTTTAAATTCGGGTATCAAGATAAGTTGGCAGGGAATTACAAAGCACAGACAGAAAGTCAAGTAAAAGTATCTCCAAAACTGAATTTTGTTTATTCCCAAAACAATGATTTGCAATTTTATCTCAAAACTGGAATGGGTTTTCATTCTAATGATGCCAGAGTCGTGATAGCAAACAATGGTAATGAAATTTTGCCAACAGCTATCGGTACAGATGTTGGTACGATATGGAAGCCATTTCCTAGACTAATTGTCAATTCCGCTTTATGGTATTTGTATTTGCAACAGGAGTTTGTTTATGTAGGTGATGCGGGAATTGTGGAGCCAAGCGGAGAGACAAGTAGGTCTGGTTTTGATTTAGGTATTCGTTATCAGTTAAGTAATTATTTCTTTTTTAATTTGGATGCCAATTATACGCATGCCAGAAGTATTAATGAGCCAGAAGGGCAAAATTACATTCCATTGGCTCCAGATTTCACTTCTACTGGCGGATTAAGCTTTCAAAATTGGAAGAATTTTTCAGGTGGTTTACGTTACAGATACATGAAAAATCGTCCAGCCAATGAAGATAATTCAATCGTGGCAAAAGGTTATTTTATAACTGACTTCAATGTAAATTATACTTATAAAAAAATAGTTTTTGGAATATCGGTTGAAAATTTATTCAACTCAGAATGGAATGAAACCCAGTTTGCCACAGAATCCAGATTGAGGAGCGAAACAGCCAGTGTAGAAGAAATTCATTTTACACCAGGAACTCCATTTTTTTTAAAAGTTGGAGTAATCTATAAATTTTAGTCCTAATTTAATTTGTTTGTTTGGAAGCCTGACGTCTTTATTGGCGTTAGGTTTTCTGATTTAATTAACAATTGTCAGCGCTAAAATATTTCTGATAACACAAATAAATGTTTAATTTTATAAAAAAATATAAACCTATGAAAAAATTAGTAGCAGCGATTTGCGCAATGTTCTTTTTTAGTATCCAAATTCAAGCACAAGTGAAACAAAACATTTATCAATTTAAAGTAGAAGACTTATACGGTAAGACTTTTGACTTTGCCACTCTAAAAGGCAAAAAAGTAATGATTGTCAATACCGCTTCAAAATGCGGATTAACTCCACAATATAAGGATCTAGAAGCTTTATATAAAGAATACTCAGCCAAAGGATTTGTGATTATAGGTTTCCCAGCCAACAATTTTGCTTCGCAAGAACCTGGAACCAATGAGGAAATTGCAAGTTTTTGTCAATTGAATTATGGAGTTACGTTTCCTATGATGGATAAAGTCTCCGTAAAAGGCGATGATATGTGTGCCGTTTATCAATTTTTGACACAAAAATCTAAAAATGGGTTAGAAGATTCAGAAGTGCAATGGAATTTTCAAAAATACCTTATCAATGAAAAAGGAGAATTGGAAAAAGTGATTTCTCCAAAAACATTGCCAACAGATCCTGAAGTGGTAAAATGGATTAAGGGATAGTATAGTTTCTTAAGAAATGATCGGTTATAAAAAAGAGTTTGTTAGTCAAACTCTTTTTTTATGATTTCAATAATTCTATTTTCAATGTCGGGTTCCGAATCAGAATGACCTGCATTTTCAATATAAAGTTCTGAATTAATCAATTTTTGATGTAATGTTTCTGCGTATATTAAAGGACAGATGTTGTCGTTTCTGCCATGAATGATTTTAACTGGAATTGATTGTAATGCACTAATGTTCTGAAGAATGTAATTGTCTTCTATAAAGCAATTATTGATAAGGTAATATGCTTCCATTATTGAAAGGGAACGATATGCAAACTCTTTTAAAATAGACTGGATTTCAGTCTCGGTGATATCATTCTTAAAAATTGAGATTTCATAATATGCCCATTCATACGAAAAGAAATCTTTTTCTTTATCATTGCCATTAAGCATTTTGTCTAAATAATATGCTGCAATGTTTTCTTGATTTGTTATAGGTACATTGTTTTTAAATCGATTCCATTCCTTTGGAAATTGATTTTCAACACCACCGCTAATAAAGTATTCAATGGATTCTTTATTAGCTAGAAAGATACCTCTCAATAAAATACTTTTTACTTTTTCCGGATTTTGAATTGCAAAAATAAGACTTAATGTAGTTCCCCATGATCCCCCAAAAAGATATACTTTTGGAATGCCTAAATGTTTTAAAAGTGTATTGATATCATTTACTAAATCTTGTGTAGTATTTTCTTCAATGCAACCAAATGGGACACTTTTTGAAGAACCTCTTTGGTCAAAGAAGATCACTTTTTGTTTTTTAAAATCAAAAAAGCGTTTATCACTATCAGAAAATCCTGCTCCTGGCCCACCATGAACAAACAAGATAGGTACATCGTTTGTATTTCCACAAACTTCATAGTAAATAGAATGAATGGTGTTTACTTGTAAATATCCTTTTTCGATAAGGTTGTCTTGTTTCAATTAAATGTATTTTTGGTCAAAATTAGTGTAATGTATTATAAGTTTGGGTTTGCATTTCTAGCTGATTACTAAAAATTGAAAACTACCCGTTAGCTATAACTTCTTTAACTGTAGCTTCATAATTTCGAATGCTTTTGGACTTTTTAATGTTTTTATGAACTTTATGCGGATTAGAAAATATAACTGAAAAGTACTCCCATAAATGATGCATTTTCAAAAGTATGTGCGTTTGTCCAGATAATGATTCACTATAGCCTTCATACAAAGTATCATGGAAAGCACCGAATAATTCCATTTTGTTTTTTGGGTATTCCAAAGCGTTGCTTTTTATCATGCTAGGCAAAAATGGATCTGCAATTAATCCTCTACCAATCATCCAATGGTCTATTGATGGAAAGCGTTGTTGCATTTCATGGAATTTAGCAACCGAAGTAATATCTCCGTTATAATACAATTTGTGCTTGGTATTGTCAATGCAGTGTTGAAACGCATCCAGATGAACACCTCCTTTATAAAGCTGTTTTCCAATACGTGCATGAATTGCAATATTCTTAATTGGATATTGGTCTAAAATAGGTAATACATCTAGAATTTCTTCGGTAGTATCATATCCTAAACGCATTTTCATGGACACAATAATATCGGTTTCTGAATGTGCTCGGTCTAGAATGTGATTGATTTTTTCGGTATTACTGATAAGACCAGAACCCATACCAGATTTGGTAACCATTGGATACGGACATCCTAAATTCCAGTTCAATTCTTTATAACCTAGTTGTTGAACATATTTGGCGACAAATAAAAACTCCTCTGCATCATTGGTTATAACCTGCGGAATTACTTCCAGGCCAACATTGTTTTCAGGAAGAAGGTCTCGTTCGTAAGATGATTTTATAACCAGTTTTCCGTTCAAACGGATGTATGGAGAGTAATAGGTATCGATCCCACCAAAATATTTATTGACAGCGTTTCGAAAACGAAAGTCTGTAAATCCTTGTAATGGGGAAGAAAGCAGGGTAAAGCTCATAGTATTTGTAAAAGTGCAAAGATACTATTCTTTATGGGGTTATACTTTGTTGGAGCAATTATGTTTTGAATAGCTTTTACTCCAAAATCAATTGCATAAATACCGAATGCAACCAACGGTCAAATTTATAACCTGATTCTTTGATAATTCCAACTGTTTTGAATCCAAATTTCTCATGAAATTCAACACTGCTTTGGTTTTCTGCATCGATTACTGCAATCATGGTATGCAGTTTTTGCTTTTTGGCCAATTGGATTAATTCATGAAGCAACAGTTTTCCAATTCCTTTACCATGATGATCTTTATCCACATAGACAGAATGTTCTACGGTATATTTGTATGCTTCACGAAATCGAAATTCGCTATACATTCCAAAACCAATCACTTTATCATCTTCTACAGCGACAATTACGGGAAAATGTTTATTTATTTTTTCTTCCAATATTGTTTTTTGCTGTTCATAACTTCGAATGTTATAATCGTACAATGCAGTCGAGTTTATAATGTTGTAATTTATGATATCTAGTATGGCTTGTGTATCCTCAGTTTGATAAGGTCTTAATTTGATTTGCATAAAGTGATTATTTGTTGTTCAAAATTAAGAAAAATAGACCAAAAGGAACGAAAAAGCAATCGCAAGTTTGTAACTTTGTATTCACAAAAATATTCAAATGACTTACCCCAAAATACCTTTAGCACAAAGCATTCTTCAAATTTTTTTAGCAAAAGAAATCACCAACATTATCATATCTCCCGGTTCAAGAAATGCACCACTTACGATAGGTTTTGCCAGTAATCCTGCTTTTCAGTGTTACAGTATTGCCGACGAGCGTGCTGCTGCTTTTTTTGCTTTAGGAATAGCCCAACAAACAGGTAAGCCCACAGTAGTAGTTTGTACTTCGGGATCGGCTTTATTGAACTATTATCCGGCTTTTTCGGAAGCATTTTATAGCCAGATTCCACTGATTGTGGTTTCGGCAGACAGGCCACACAGCAAGATTGACATTGGCGACGGGCAAACCATTCGTCAGGGAAATGTATTTGAGAATCATTCTTTATATAATGCCAACTTATTGGAAGACGTTTCGGAAGAAAACGATCGAAAAATAAATGAAGCCATCAATACGGCCATAGCCAAAAAAGGGCCAGTACATATAAATGCACCGTTTGAAGAGCCTTTGTATGAAACGGTTTCGGAGCTAAGTGTCAACAGTTCTGTTTTTGCTTCCGCAAAAGTAAATCGTACGGTAGACATCAAAGATTTACAAGATTCTGCCGCTCTTTGGAACAAAGCTTCCCGAAAATTAATATTGATAGGAGTAAATGAACCCAACTCAATTACTGAAGAAACAATTGAAGCTTTTGCCAATGATGAATCGGTTGTGGTGATGACTGAAAATACTTCAAATGTGTCTCATCAAAGTTTTATAAGTAATATAGATACCATTATAACACCTTTTACGGCTGAAGATTTTGAAACTTTTCGCCCAGAAATTTTAGTCACTTTTGGTGGAATGGTAGTTTCCAAACGTATTAAAGCTTTCTTAAGAAAATACAAACCCAAGCAACATTGGCATATTGATACATTAAGAGCATATGATACTTTTGGTTGTCTGACAAAACATTTTGAGGTTGATCCAAATACTTTTTTCGAAGAATTTTTGCCATTAACTTCAGAAATTGAAAGTGATTATTTTTCTCGATTGAATGCCGTTAAAACGTTGCGCAAAGAAAAACATGATATCTATTTATCTAAAATTCCTTTTACAGATTTCAAAGTTTTTGAAAAAGTGATTCAGAGTTTGCCACAAAACAGTCAATTGCAGATCAGTAACAGTTCAGCTATTCGTTATGCGCAATTAATACCGATTGATCCATCAATCGAAGTGTATTGTAATAGAGGTACCAGTGGAATTGATGGAAGTACTTCAACGGCCATTGGTGCGGCTGTCGCTAATTCCAATCCTACGGTTTTTATAACAGGTGATATTGGGTTTTTATATGATAGTAATGCGCTTTGGAACAATTATATACCGAAAAATTTTAAAATCATTTTGATTAATAATGGAGGCGGGGGCATTTTTAGAATTTTGCCAGGACATTCAGAAACACCAGTTTTTAATACATTTTTTGAAACTTCCCATAACTTGACGGCAGAACATTTGGCAAAAATGTATGGTTTGGATTATTGGACAGCTGATGATGAAGAAAGTATGTCCAAAAGTTTGGATTTGCTCTATGCTCAAAACGACAAACCAAGTATTCTGGAAGTTTTTACTCCAACATTAGATAACAATACTGTTTTATTGCAGTATTTTAAGGAGTTGACTTGATTTAGTTTTGAAAAAACAACTCACTATCTTTTTTTGTAAGTAGATACCTAGTTAAAGTAGAAATGCTGATTCTAATGCTTTTATTTGTTTAAAAGCTTTGAGAAGAAACCTTTTGACTTTGTTTTTTCATCATTAGCAGTTAT
>NZ_DASTTN010000429.1:0-4562 GCF_035760125.1 Flavobacterium sp. | reverse complement strand
GATCAAATCGTTATAAACTGCTTTCTTTTTGGCTATTAATTGAGCTAATTGATTTTCCTTTTCTTTTTGGGAGCTAGAAAGAATAGTGTTGAATTTTGCTTTCGCTAAAGATTCCTTTTCTTTTTGCCATGAATATTGCGGGAAAATAAAAGTTTGGGAGATCAGAATTACTCCAGTTTCATTTGGTTTAAGTATTAATTTTTCAATTTGGGCTTTATATCTGTCTTTTGTAATATCGATTGAAGTAGCATTTGAAAATTGGATGTACCCTGTGGCTTTGCTTTTTGTGGAAACGAGTTTAACTATTTGATTTTCTTTCGATAATTGCAAATCATCTAAAAACAATTTTGAATCAAATGAGGGATGCAGCATTATTGTTTCTGTGGATCGGTTGGTAATACTCGTTTTTTGAATCGCCGATTGGCCGGAAGAAAACACTAATTGTTGTTTTACATCCAATTTTTCATTCTGAAATTGTTGTTCCAAATGGCTATTGTAACTGTTTTGATTCACCAAAGCAGTTTGCCAATCAATAATTTCCTGTTGGTTTTTATCTTTAAGATGTAACGAAACCAATGAAGGGCTTATCCAAACGCCGTTTTGTTCAGTCAATAAATAAGGTCCCGAAAAACCACCTTGCCCTTGATTGGAATCCAGAAATCCAAATCCAAACCAAGCCCCTTTATCTGAAAAAGCCAATGATTTTCTGTCGGTTGCGTTCGTTGGATTTCCTTTGTAATTGAGAATGTTTTTGCTAGCCTCTAAATTTGGGTAGGTCTTTTGAGCGAAATTAGCTTGGCTAAAAAAAATAAGTGATAATAATGCTGTAATCTGTTTCATATTTATCTAAGTATAAAACCGTTTTTCATAGGGTCATTTGGGTCAATAATAAAAGTGTTTGCACCTGTAATATGGGCTGTTCCTTCCACTTGAGGAATCACGGCTTTAAAAGTTCCGAAGTCTTTTTCAGAAAACAATGAAGCTTTAAAAACACTTCCCGTAATACTTTCAATTGTCAGTTTACTGTTGCAATCTATTGTGTTTCTTGATTTTTCTATAGCAATTCTTCCCGAAACACCGGAGCCTGTAGGGGATCGATCGACTTCTCCTTCGGCAAAAACACAAACATTTCTGCTATGATTTTCTTTTTGCTGGGCATCATCGATAAAAATGGTTCCATATAGAAAGCTCAAATCATCTTCAAAAGGATGCAGTATTTCTTTGTCTTGTTGCATTACAGCATGCTTGATCTCCATACCGTTTTGGATGATAGTACGATAATCAGAATCGGTTAAGGCGAATTTTAAAGTATTGTTTTTTCTCAAATCTACATACGCATAGAAGGCACCACCATAAGCCAAATCATAAGTTACTGTTCCTATTCCTGGTACTTCGACTTCACGATCCAGCCCTACAACAAAACTTGGAACACAATGAAAACGAACTCCCGTTACATCTCCAGATTGAACATTTACATAGGAGGTTATTCGGCCACAAGGAGCATCAATTTCAAGTTTGTTTTCTCCTTCTTTTGCAGTAATCCAATTCATGTTGACGGCTAAAGTACTGATTGCAATAATGGCATGGCCGCACATGGTACTGTAACCTTCATTATGCATAAATAAGATGCCAAAATCGGCAGTTTCATCGTTTGGCGGAAGCAAAACACAACCATACATGTCAGCATGACCACGAGGTTCAAACATTAGTGCAGTACGCAAATAATCATAATTTTCTTTGATGTCCCTGCGATATTCCAATACGGAAGTTCCCTTCAATTCAGGAAACCCGGAAACAATCACACGCAAGGGTTCTCCGCCCGTATGCATGTCAATGGTTTTAATTTGCACCCAATTCTGAGGTACTGTATAATCTGTTTTTGAAATTATGTTTTTATAAGTGGAAGACATAGTTTTTATTTTTTGGATATAAATTCAGAATAAAAATAAGAGGCAGCAACCAAGTCTTCTAGAGCATGCCCAACCGATTTAAAGTAGGTGATTTCTTTTTCGGATGTTCTCCCTTTTTTGGAGCCATTAGACAACTCGAATAGGTCGGCTTTAATATCTTCTATGTTTAAAGTACCGTTATTTAAAGGGATTACAATATCACCGCTTTCTTTTAACCCTCCTTGGTAAGTGTCTAAGAATACTGATGATTTTAAAACAGCTTCATCATCCGCTTCCCTCATATCCTTTTTATAGGCACCCACTAAATCGAGATGTTGCCCCTCTTTCAGCCATTTTCCAAAGACTAAAGGAGTAGGTGATAGAGTTGCACATGAGATAATGTCGACTTCGGAGATTTTATCTTCAATGTTTGTAATAGCTATGCAAGAATAAGAAGCATTCGATATTTCATCACATACCGCTTGTGCTTTTTCCAATGATCTACCCCAAACATATACTTTGGTGATAGGCCGTACACTGGCATGTGCTTGGATTAAATTTTTAGCCAAAGCTCCTGTTCCAATCATTAATAATGAAGAGGCATTTTCTCTGGAGAGATAGCTGCTGGCCAATGCTGAGGTTGAAGCCGTACGTTTTGTAGTTAGTGATTTTCCATCCAAAATTGCTTTAACATTACCCTTATGGGCATCCAAATAAATATAGGTTCCTTGTATGGCAGGAAGATTATAGTTGCCATTATTGGGACTTACTGTTACTATTTTTACCCCCGCATCTACCCCAGGATTAAAGGCAGGCATCAGTAGCAAAGTAGAGTCTTTGTCTTCTGGAGGATTTGGATAGTCGTGGTGATGGCGCATTGGTACTTCTATAGATGGGTTTGCAAAACCATCTTTTAACCGATCAATAAGAAGTTTAAAATTGCAATTATTTTCTATAAACGAATCAGAAATGAGTTGAATAGTATTCATTATAAGGTTGGATTTTTAATAAAATTAAACTTTTTATTTTTTTTAAATACTTTTCAATCCGTATCAGATAAAATATTACAATTTGAGGTTAATATAGTATCGTTTTGAGGTGTGATGAGATTGTATTTTTAAAAAATAATTCTAACCAATATGCAATGAAAATTAAAAATATTCTACTGATACTATCATTCCTTTTTTGTTCTTATTTGAGTTTTGCCCAAACAGGAACAATTGCTCAAACGGATTTAAAGAAAAAATTAATTGAGCTGTTTCCTGATGCTGATATTTCTGAAATTAAGAATTTAGAAGGTTATACTGAATCGTATCAGTTAATTTTGAATGAACCTATGGATCACAAACATCCTGAAAAGGGAACCTTTAAACATTATATTTACCTTTCTCATTGTGATTTTAAGAGTCCAATGGTAATTGAAACCCACGGATATAATACAGGTAACATAAAAAGCGAAGTGAGTAAATTGCTAAACGCAAATCAAGTTGCTGTAGAGTATCGATTTTATGGTAAATCAAGGCCAAATCCAGTTCAATGGCAATATTTAACCAATGATCAGGCAATCGAGGATTACCATAACATCACAACAAAATTGAAAGAATTGTACAAAGGGAAATGGATTTCGACAGGAATAAGTAAAGGGGGAGAAACCACATTAATTTATAAATCGAAATACCCCAATGATGTAGATGTGGCAATGCCTTATGTAGCTCCATTGATTAATACCCAGGAAGATCCAAGAACTGTGGATCATGTGAAAATTGTGGGGACACCCGAATGCAGAGCAAAAATCATTCATTTTCAGAGAGCTCTATTGCAAAATAGAGAAGCTCTTTTGAAGGAAATTAAAGAATATGCCGAGAAAGAAAAAATGACTTTTACTGAAGTTTCTATTGAAGAAGCCTTAGAATATGGCACTTTAGAATTTCCATTTTCTTTTTGGCAATGGGGAGGAAAATGTGAAGATATTCCTGTTGAGGGAGCCAGCTCCAAAGAATTATTTGATTATTTGAATAAGATAGTTGGAATCAGCACCTATAATGATCAAAAATATTTTGATTTATTGCCCTCTTATTATCAGCATCTGAGCGAATTAGGATATTATGGTTTTGATTTTGGACCCGTAAGTGATTTGTTGAAAACGGTAAAAAGCACTTCTAATTCACGTTTTGCACCAAAAGAGGTCACGATTACGTATCATCCAAAATACATAAAAAAGGTGCGTAAATATATAGAGACAAAGGGAGATAAAATCCTTTATATTTATGGGGGTTTTGATACTTGGGGGTCCTGTGCTCCAACTCCAAATCCTGATTTGGATGCTTTAAAAATGGTTCTTCCTGGAGGCAGTCACGCTACCAGAGTGAAAAATTTTACGAAAGAAGATCAGGAAAAAATAATGAAAACATTAGACCGTTGGTTGAAATAAAAAACTGTTTTCATAGATTTTGTTCAGAAATGCCGAAAAGCATTTCCAGCAGAATCGGAAATAAAATGAGACGTATTTGGACCTTTCTCTAAAAGTTGTACCGATTTTAATTAATGGTTCTGCCAAGATTTGAATGGGTCTTGTATTTTTAGCAAAAAAAGGTGGCAGAAGAATTTTCGAAACTTTAGTTGTTTTAATTTAGAATAATTCATAATAAAGGGATTTCAAATATTTGAAATCCC
>NZ_DASTTN010000428.1:0-19862 GCF_035760125.1 Flavobacterium sp. | reverse complement strand
GATGTATTGTAATTGAAGCTTTTCCTTCGCCATTCACAACTTGTAATTGAACATTACTTTTTTCATACAATTGATCTTTTATCGTATAACTTCCGTCTGACAAATTCCATTTGTTAATTATATCCGCTGGAATTTTTAACTCAAAACTATTCGTCGCATCTGAAGAAAAATTAGTCAGCACTATTAATTTTTGATTATCTGACCAACGAACAAAAGAATATAAATGATTTGGATCGTATCCAAGTCCAGCCTGACGATTTACTTCTTGAAGATCTTGAAACTGCCCCATCACTGCCGAACTTTTTGCAGAGAAATTGAGCAATCTTTTATAAAAATCACGCAACTCTTTTTCGCTTTGCGATAATTTTCCACCATCAAATGCACCATCATTCATCCATCGTTGATGATTTGGTACACCTACATAATCAAAAATAGATGTTCTGGAATGAGAACCAAATCCGCCATTTTCATTACCTGCCTCCCCCACTTCTTGACCAAAATAGATCATAATAGGCGCTGAAGTTATCATAGTAGAAACTACCATCATTGGTTTTCCTTTTTCAGGAGAACCTGCAAATTCAGGACTTGCCAAACGTTGTTCATCATGATTATCTAAGAACTTCAACATGTGTATATCAATGTCGGCCAACCCGCTTTGAATATACGAAAGTCCATCTGGAGGAGTTTTCCCTTTAATGATGCCTTTTAATTTGTCATAAGTCTCTACTTTATCATACAAATAATCCATTTTACCCAAATGAATATAATTGCGATATTCTTTTGGATTGTACACTTCAGCCATTAAAAAAGCATCAGGATTTACATTTTTTATCGCCGAGTTCATATAACTCCAAAACTCGTAGGGAACCATTTCAGCCATATCATATCTAAATCCATCGACCCCTTTTGAAGTCCAATACAAAGCTATATCCCTAAATTTAATCCAAGAACTAGGTACACTTTTATTTTTCCAAAAATCAAAATGCTCTTTGTAGGATAATTTATCATAACCGGAAGGTAATTCAGGAAAATCTTTTGAACCATCGGGACGAATACCATAATTTACCTTAACAGTCTCGTACCAATCGTTTTTATCTGGTTTTGCCAATCGAGAACCATTCCCAGTCCATTTTGCAGGATTTTCTTCAAATTTCCCATCAATAAGTGGATTACTTTCCCCATTCAAAGGTTTATCACCATCAGGCAACTGAAAAGGTGTATTCGGGATGTAATAAAAATTATTGTCTCTTTTGTATTCAACACTAACATCATCATCAGCACCAAAATCTTTCACTCCTTTTGGATTGCTTTTTCCTTCATATTTACGGGCTATATGATTAGGAACTATATCAATAATTACCTTAAGATTAGCTTTGTGGGTTCTTTTAATCAAAGCTTCAAATTCTTCCAAACGTTTTACCGGATTGACCGCCAAATCAGGGTTGACATTGTAATAATCTTTTACGGCATAAGGTGAACCTGCTCGACCTTTTACCACTTCTGGATCATCATTTGAAACCCCTATTGCAGTATAATCCCTTATAACAGCATGGTGCGGAACGCCTGTATACCAGATGTGCGTAACACCCAAATCTTTTATCTCATGAAGTGCTTTATCTGTAAAATCATTAAATTTTCCAACTCCATTTTCTTCGATAGTTCCCCAAGGCTTATTGGTTGTGTTTTTGTTACCAAATAAACGAGTAAACACTTGATAAACTACTGCTTTATTACCGGAAACGGTTTCTTTCTTTTGTACACTCATTTTTACATCTTTAGTTTTACAGGCAGTCGTTATAAGCAAAACACTTATTCCTGCCATTACTATTTTTTTTGTGATCATTTTTTTGAATTATAAAAAATTAAAAATATAAAATTGACACTATATTTGTATTCAATATCAATCCATAAATTTAAAGCTTTTTTCAAAAAAATAGCACCAAAACAAACCTATTCAGACTGGTTTACAAATTAAAAAATCACTACAACGTAATAGCTAGTCCTTTTGTTTATAAAATATTTTTTTTCAAAAAACACCCTTATAATCCTAATGACAAACTATTATAAATAAATCCTAATATATAAGGGGTTTGTCTCATTTTTCATAAATTTACAAAAAAATTAAGACCATTGAAGAAATCTTTAAATTTCATTATCTATAGCCTGGTATTTCTTTGTGCAAATCTTGTTTTGGCACAAGCTCCAAAAAAAATATTAATTGAACAGTCTGACTTTGCGGATGTCGATAAAGACAAATTTCCAGATGCACTTTTGCTTACTGGAAATGTAAGAGTTAGTCACGACGGTGTCATTTTAACTTGCAATAAAGCTTATTTTTTTCAAAAAGAAAATTATCTGAAAGCTTTTGGGAACGTACAATTGGTGCAAGGTGATACTTTGTATTTGAACAGTAATTATGCAGAATACAGTGGTGAATTGAAAAAAGCTTTTGCAACTGGAAATGCTGTGATGAGTTCTCCAGACGCTACTTTGGCCACAGACACAATCAATTTTGACAGAAACATACAAGAAGTATATTACAACACAAATGGGACTATCGTTAACAAAGACAACACTTTAAAAAGCAAGTCTGGAAGGTATTACGTTACACAGAAAAAATTTCAGTTCCTAACTGCTGTAACGCTTACCAACAAAACATACGAAATCAAATCCAATCATTTGGATTATTACAGTAATTCAGGACATTCATACCTTTTTGGTCCATCAACCATAACCAGTAAAGCTAATTACATTTATACCGAAAAAGGGTTCTACGACACCAAAAAAAATCTAGCCCATTTTCTGGACAAATCTTACATTAAGTATGATGATCGACTGATAAAAGGAGATAGTTTGTATTATGATCGAAATAAAGAATTCGCATCAGCCACACGAAATGTAAAAATAACCGATTCTATTAATCGAGGAGTAGTACGAGGACATTATGCAGAATTATACAAAAAGAAAGACTCCATGTTTGTGACCAAAAGAGCATTGGCAGTTAATTTTGTCGACAATGACTCGGTTTATATTCATGGAAAAAAACTTATGGTTACTGGTAAAGAAGGAAACCGAATCATTCGCGCTTTCAATAATGTTCGCTTTTATAAAACAGATATGAGCGGGAAATGCGATTCCATCCATTCCAGCTCCAAATTAGGTTTAACAAAATTGATTGGAAATCCAATATTATGGAATGGTGAAAGCCAAATCACTGGTGATTTGATGCATCTCATTGGAGATAAAAAAACTCAGAAACTGGATTCACTCAAAGTGCTCAACAACACTTTTCTGGTCTCGAAGGACACTCTTGGAACCGGATTCAACCAAGTAAAAGGACAAAACTTATTTGGAAAATTTCAGGATGGAAAACTCCATGATGTTGATATTATCAAAAATGCGGAAGTGATTTATTATATGCGGAATGACGCCAAAGAACTCATCGGAATCAATAAAAATGTAAGTAGCAAAATCAATATTCTTTTTGATAAAAAAACAATTGAAACCATCACTTTTTTCAAACAAGTGGATGGCGATATTTATCCTGAATCCGAATTGCCCGAAAATGCAAGAACCCTTAAAGGACTCAAATGGCGTGGAGACGAAAGGATAAAATCAAAAGACGACGTTTTTAGTCAGGAAGAAAATGCGGAAGAGCTCAAAGTAGTTGAAGCCACTACAAAAGACAAAGCTAAAAAAGCTGCACCAATGAAAATTCGAAAAGAAACATTGAATTATGACAAGAAGAATTCGAAGAAGTAATCAATAGGCAGATTTAAGATAGCAGCCTTTAGATTGCAGATTGCCATTTAAACGATTAAACTTTTAAACAACTAAACTTTTCAAAAAAGTGAATCCCGATTTCCTAAAATACCAAGCACAAACTTCACCTTATCCATTGGGTATGGAAGTTTCGCATGCTATTGGCTCTTATATTTTTGATACAAATAACAAAAAATATCTAGACTTTGTCGCAGGTGTTTCCGCTTGTACTCTTGGACATCAAAATAAGAGAGTAAATGACGCCATAAAGGATCAGTTAGACAAATACTCGCATGTTATGGTTTATGGTGAATACTCCCAAAGTCCAGCAGTTGAGTATTGTAAATTAATGGCTTCATTCCTACCTGCACCTTTAGACAAAACCTATTTAGTCAATTCGGGTACTGAGGGTATAGAAGGAGCCTTAAAACTAGCAAAAAGAACTACAGGAAGAAGTCAGTTGATTTCGTGCCACAATGCCTATCATGGCAACACAATGGGATCGATGAGTGTTATGGGATTCGAAGAGCGCAAACAAGCTTTTCGTCCATTGCTTCCGGATGTCGATTTTATATCCTTCAACAACGAAGCCGATTTACAAAAAATCACAACCAGAACAGCAGGAATCATACTGGAAACAATTCAAGGAGGAGCCGGTTTTATTGAGCCACATAATGACTTTCTAAAAAAAGTAAGAGCAAGATGCACCGAAGTAGGTGCACTAATGATACTCGACGAAATCCAACCGGGATTTGGAAGAACAGGAAAACTTTTCGGATTTCAAAACTACGATGTTGTACCAGACATCGTTGTTATGGGAAAAGGAATGGGTGGCGGAATGCCTGTAGGTGCTTTCACAGCTTCATCTGCAATGATGGATCTACTGACCGAAAATCCAAAACTAGGTCATATCACCACTTTTGGAGGTCACCCTGTCATTGCGTCAGCTTGTTTGGCGACTTTGAAAGAATTAACTGAAACCAATATCATGACAGATGCTTTAGAGAAAGAAAAACTCTTTAGATCGCTTTTGGTACACCCTTTGATACAAGAAATAAGAGGAAAAGGATTGATGCTTGCTGCCATGACAGCGAGTGCTGACATCACGAATGAAGTGATTCTAAAATGTCAAGACAGAGGTTTAATTTTATTTTGGTTGCTTTTTGAAGGATGCGCGATTAGAATAACACCACCTCTTACAATTTCCGAAGAAGAAATCAGAGAAGGCTGCGCAATAATTCTTGAAGTAATGAATGAGATGATGAGTTAAGATTAATGCTTTTTAGATTTTTAAAAATTGTAATTATCATTGAAAAACATGTTAATTAAATTGTTCACAACAAATAGAATTCTTCCTCATTTCAACAATACGTTTTCCTAATTTTATTTTAGGATAATTTAAAAACACACAGTATGCAATTAAGCAACGAAGAAGAAGAGTATAACTTATCCCTATCAAAATTTGAGTCCATGTTGAAAACCAACAAAGTACTCTTTTTTGACTCCGAAGAATTTGAAGAAATCATTCTTCATTACCTCGATATGGGCAAGTCAGCATTGGCAAAAAAAGCCTTAAAACTAGCACTGGAACAACACCCAAGATCGAGCGGGCTTAAATTGGTTCAAGTAGAAATGCTTATTTATGATGACAAACTCGAAATAGCCGAAAAACTATTGAATGAGCTTTATGCTATCGAACCCACAAACGAAGAAATTTACATTCAAAAAGCCAATATTTGCTCTAAAAGGGATCAGCATGAAAAAGCAGTAGAAATGCTTAAGATTGCTTTAGAATACACCGATGACTATGCCGATGTTTACAATTTAATCGGTATGGAATACCTTTTTATGGACAATCTAGAGTTGGCTAAAGAAAGTTTCATTAAATGTCTAGAAGAAGACTTTGAAGATCAATCAGCATTATACAATGTGGTTTATTGTTTTGAATTTTTGGATCAAAACCAAGAAGCCATATTGTATTTAAATAAATACATTGACAAAAACCCATATAGCGAAATTGCTTGGCATCAATTAGGTCGTTTATATTATGGAGTAAAAGAATACGAAAGTGCTATACGTGCTTTTGATTATGCAACTCTTATAGACGAGGAATTCCTTGGTGCTTTTATGGAAAAAGCAAAAGCATTGGAACGTCTAAAAAAGTACGACCTTGCCATTGAAAGTTACAATCGAACAATCGAATTGGACGATGCAACATCCTATGCCTTGCTTAGAATAGGAAAATGTTATGAAAAATTAGGCAACAAAGTTTTAGCTCTTAAATATTTCAACAAAACGGTACACGAAGACCCACTTTTAGATAAAGGTTGGATTGCGATTACCGATTTTTATGTTCGTCAAAAAAACTTCCAAAAAGCATTATTTTTTGTCAATAAAGCTTTGGCTATTGACAACCAAAACAAATTATATTGGAAGCGATTTGCAGCCATCAATAAACAAATGAACTTGTTTGAGGAAGCTGAATTTGGATATAGAAAAGCAGTAGAATTTGGCGATTACCAACTCGATACTTGGTTGTTTTGGGTTGACATTTTACAGTTTTTAGGAGAATTCGAAAGTGCAATCCAAACATTACTACAAGCATCCGAATACTTCCCAGAAGAAAACGAAGTAGAATACCGTTTGGCTGGATTGTATTTTATGATTTCAGACAATATCAAAGCAAAATTTCACTTGAGCAATGCTTTGCGTTTGAATTATGACAATTACATCCTATTGGAAGATTTATTCCCTGTAGTTTGGGAGAAAAAAATGGTGCGAAATTATATTGACAAACATAAAAAACAATAATGATTGAAGTTTTAAGAAAACGTTTTGGTTTATTAGGCCGTAATATCAGTTATTCCTTTTCAAAAGGATATTTTACAGAAAAATTTAGCAAAGAACATTTTGAAGGTTGTACTTATGAAAATTTTGACATTCCTGAAATCAATAATTTTACGGAATTAAAGGAAAATAATACAGATCTTAATGGACTAAACGTAACGATTCCTTACAAAGAATCTGTGATTCCTTTTTTGGATAAACTATCTAAAAACGCAGAACAAATTGGGGCTGTTAACACTATAAAATTTACTAAAAAAGGAAAATTAAAAGGATATAATACCGATTACTATGGTTTCAAGAAATCTCTTGAACCACTATTGGAAGTTCATCATAAAAAAGCACTTATTCTTGGAACTGGAGGCGCTTCAAAGGGTGTTGCTTTCGCATTGGATCAATTGGATATCACTTACACTTTTGTGTCTCGCGAAGCCAAACAAAATTGCATTGATTACAGGCTTATCAATGCAACAACCTTTGACAACTACCAAATTATAATCAATTGTACTCCAGTTGGGACAAGCCCGAATGTTGATTTATTCCCACTTATTCCCTATGAATTCTTTACAGAGAAACATATCGCCTATGACTTGATTTATAATCCAGCCGAAACACAGTTTCTTAGCAAAGCCAAAGCTCAAGGTGCTCAAATTAAAAATGGTTTGGATATGCTTATTTTTCAAGCCGAGAAAGCATGGAAGATTTGGAATAAATAGAAAAGCTAATTGTTATATTACCTTTACAATAGTATCAGATCTACAACTATAAAAATACAAAACCCTCAAAATGAAATATCTTTTGAGGGTTCTTTATTTAATATCTTGTCATTAAATAAAGTAGCTATAAAATCAAAAAGCAAGCCAATAAACTAGAAAGAATTCAAATTACATTATTTAGGAAAGAATTTTCTGTGTAATTGAATTATAAACAAGAGTTTTATTTTGTATTTTGACGCACCTTTAGTATCTTTCGCATTCAAAAAATAAAAACCTTATACATTTACAAAATGTTAGAAGAAAAGAACGATAGCCTGTCTCTTAAAGAAAATGAGATAGATGGAAAAACAACTAATGAATTGCAAGAAACAGTTCAATCAGAAGCGTCTGTAATAGTAACAGAAAGTAATATCAGTGATGCTGCAGCAGAGGAAAACACTGTAAACCCAGTTTCTGAAACAGTAATTTCGAATGAAAACGGAACAGACGAAAAGCAAAACGTAATTGACGCAATAGCTGAAACAAATGCTGAAGAAAGCGAAGATGAAACATTAAAAGAACGTCATGATATCCCAATGCTTGATTATGAAGCATTGCCTATGGAAACGCTTGTAAGTGAATTGAAAAATTTGGTTACAAATGAAAAAGTAATGTCTATTAAAGAACATGTTGAAGAAATTCGAAAAGCATTTTTAGCCAAATACAATCACCTCATAGAAGAAAAAAGAGAAGAATTCAATCAGGAAAATCAAGATCCTAACGAAGAATTCCAATATCATTCTCCGCTAAAATCAAAGTTTGATCAATATTATACAATCTACAAAGACAATAAAAACATACACTTTAAGAGTTTACAATCAAATTTGAAAACTAACTTAGAAGTTAGATTGGCAATTGTAGAAGAACTAAAAGAATTAATCAACCCACAAGCAAACATCAAAGACACTTTAAATCATTTTAATGAATTAAGAGAGAGATGGAAAAATGCCGGTGCAATTCCAAAAGATAAATACAATCACGTTTGGAATAATTATCATTTTCACGTAGAAAATTTTTATGATTATTTGCACTTAGACAGAGAAGCAAGGGATATTGATTTCAAATACAATCTAGAACAAAAACTAAAAATCATTGCACGTGTTCAAGAATTGCTAAAAGAAGCAGACATCAATAAAGCTTTTAGAGAACTTCAAGATTTACACAGAATTTGGAAAGAAGACATAGGTCCTGTTTCTAGAGAACACCGCGATGAGATTTGGAACCAATTTAGTGAGCTAACAAAAAAAATGCATGATAAGCGTGAAGTATTGTTTGAAAACTTAAGGGGAACTGAGCTAGAAAACTTAGAAAAGAAAAAAGAAATTATTGCCAAAATTGAAGTTTTAGCTACAGAAAAAGTCAATGCACATTCGCAATGGCTAGCTCAAATTGAAAAAGTAGAAGCTTTACGCTCTGAGTTTTTCTCAGCAGGAAAAGTACCTGCTGACGTAAATGAAGCTACCTGGGCAGCATTCAAAACAGCTGTTAGAAATTTCAACAGCTTTAAAAATTCTTTTTACAAAGACATTAAAAAAGACCAAAACGACAACCTGAACAAAAAAATTGCTTTGGTAAAGAAAGCCAAAGAATTACAGGAAAGCGTTGATTTTGCTAGCACTACTCCTATCATGAAACAAATTCAGGAAGAGTGGAAAAAAATTGGTCATGTCCCAAGAAAATATTCTGATAAAATTTGGAACGAATTTAGAGAAGCTTGCAATCACTATTTTGACAAATTAAAAGAGCATAAAAGCGTTGAAAATGTTGACGAAGTAGAAGCTTTTGACAAGAAAAAAGCGTATTTAGAAACGTTGAGAGAATTCCAATTAACTGGGGATCACAAAACAGATTTGGATGCTATCAAATTGCATATTGAAACTTGGAAAAACTTTGGCAAAGTTCCTTTCCCAAGAAGACATATTGAAGGAAAATTCAATAAAATTCTAGATGCTTTATTTGAAAAATTAAGCTTAAGCAAAAAAGATACTGAGATGATGCGTTTCTCTAACAGAATTGATCATTTATCTGAAAGCAATGATACTAGAAAAATTGATAATGAGAAGATTTTCTTGATGCGCAAAATTGAAGAAGTACAAAATGAAATTTTCCAACTGGAGAACAACATTCAGTTTTTCACCAATACAAAAAATGCTAAAAAAGAAAATTCAATCGTATTGGAAGTTCGAAAAAACATTGCTATCCATAAAGAAAGTTTAGATGTTTGGAAAGAAAAACTAAAACAGTTAAGAAATTTAAACATCGAATAAGTTTAAATTCATAAATAGATAAAAGCCTCAAACTTTAAAAAGTTTGAGGCTTTTTTAATAAAAAATACAATTTTAACTTTCATTTACCACAATACACACTTGAAACAAAAACCTATTCTCTATTTTTGCAGTATGAGAAAGTTTTGGAAATTTATCGTATTTACTGGTCTATTGATCCAGTTCAGTTTTGCATATAGTGCAAATTCCGATGCGACCATTTCTTCAAGAAAGGATAATAACACTGCATTCAGCAAAGAAAGTTTAAGTGTTTCTCACTTCGTTCAACCGAGTGTAGAAAGAAGCAATCCTGACCTAAAACACAACAATCGTATTCCAGTCAATATAGATGACTCTAATGCAGCACTCCCATTATTTTCTAGTTTTAAAGAAAATAACCTTAAAATAGTTTTATCAGACCAAGACATCGACAGATGTACAAAAGTCTCAATTTTACTTTTCCCCTTCCATTATTTTTGGTGATTTAATATCATGATCCGTATTATAAAAGTTAAAACAACTTTTAAATCCTTCTTGATTCCTTCTGAATCAAGAAAACAAATCATTATATATAATTACAAAAAAAACAAAAAAATGGACACATCCGTAACCATAATAGGCCTAATAATTACAGTCTTAATAGGCATTCCGTTAACTTTAGTCTTCCGCTCCAACATAACGAATAGAGCAAAAATAAAAGAGATAAAGAAACAATACAGTAAAAACAATCATTATAATTTTGAATTAACTGAAACACAGAACAAAAAAATTCTGTCAATAGACCAAAAGAATAAAGGCTTTCTATTTATTGACTTCAGTTATAAAAAAGAAACAGTTTATTTTGTGGATTTAACAAACATTATTCTGTGCAATCTACTAGAGACTACTAGAAGTAGATTAGGTACCATGGAAAAAGTAGAAATAGAGCTGGTTCATAAAAACACCATGAAAAAAGAAATGATTCCAATTTACAATATTGAAAATCATTTTTTAGACTTCAATTGTTTATTCGAAGATCATAAACTGGCAAAAAAATGGGTCGGTTTAATTAATGAAAGTCTATAAAAATTAAACAAAGAGGTTCGCAAGAACCTCTTTGTTTGTATATATCTAATAAAGAATATGATAATTATCATTTTTATACTTAAAAAGTCAAGCTAATTTTGACATTCACATAAAATGTATATTTATGAAGACCTCACTTATTCAAAAATACAATGTTCCTGGGCCACGTTACACTAGCTATCCTACGGTTCCTTATTGGGATGAGTCAGGATTTACTAATGAAACCTGGATACAGACGCTAAAAAAATCATTCCAGGAAAGTAATGATAAAGAAGGCATTAGTTTATATATTCACCTGCCTTTTTGTGAAAGCTTATGCACCTTTTGCGGTTGCAATAAACGTATCACCAAAAATCACAATGTCGAAAATCCTTATATAGAAGCTGTTTTAAAAGAATGGACGCTTTACCGTGATATCTTGGGCAAAAAACCTAAAATTAAAGAAATCCATTTGGGCGGAGGAACACCAACATTTTTCTCCATAGAAAGCCTTGAAAAATTAATAAACGGAATATTTTCTCTTGCCGAAAAAGCTGAAGGCTATGAATTCAGCTTTGAGGGACATCCAAATAATACAACTCTGGCCCATTTACAAAAACTATATGATTTGGGCTTTAGAAGAGTGAGTTTTGGCGTTCAGGATTATTCCGAAAAAGTACAAAAAGCCATTCATAGAATACAACCTTTTCACAATGTTGCCAAAGTTACTTTTTGGGCAAAAGAAATTGGTTATACTTCAATAGGTCATGACATTATCTTTGGATTGCCTTTTCAAGAAGTTCAAGATGTCGTGGATACAATCGAAAAAACAAACTCTTTACAGCCAGATCGTTTAGCATTTTATAGTTATGCCCATGTGCCGTGGATAAAAGGCAATGGACAACGCGGATTTCATGATGAAGACATTCCTAAAGACGATGCCAAAAGAAAATTATACGAAGTTGGAAAAGAATTGCTTTTTGAAAATGAGTATTATGAAATCGGTATGGATCATTTTGCTTTAAAATCAGATAGTTTATTCCACTCGTTTGAGGACAAAAAATTACACAGAAACTTCATGGGCTATAGCTCCTCCAAAACTCAATTAATGATTGGTCTCGGGGTTTCGTCCATAAGTGACAGTTGGTACAGCTTTGCTCAAAATGTAAAAACTCTAGAAGAATATTACAAAGTATTGGAATCGGACGAATTACCGGTTTATCGAGGTCATTTGTTATCTACCGAAGATTTAATTATCAGAAAACACATTTTGAATCTAATGTGTCAATTTGAAACCAGTTGGGAGGATTCAGCAAATTACGTTTCTGAAATTCCAGAAATTGTACTTCAACTGAAAGAAATGGAAAACGACGGCTTATTGATTATTGGAGACAATAAAATCATTGTAACCGAAGAAGGAAAACCGTATGTTCGCAACATTTGCATGGCCTTTGATTTAAGATTAAAAAGAAAAGCACCAGAAACAGCATTATTTTCTATGACTATCTAAAAAAAATAAGGACCGGTTAATCCTTAAAAACAACAGCATCTTAATTAATTCAATCTTTTTTTAAAGCTCTTATGGGCGTGCCCCTCCGTCTCGTCCCAAAAGACGAGACTACAGGTCGTGCTGTACGTTCCCGCTTTTTTTTGGGAGACAAAAAAAGTCTCCCAAAAAAAGAGCTCCACTGCCATCACTCACGCAAAAAAACAGCAAACTTTAAACATTCAATATTATCTAAAAATCAAAGAAAAAGCCAATTAATGACAATTGGCTTTTTCTTTTACAAACAAACTCATATTCGAGGGAGAAACATAAGGAATCCCGAGTCCCAAACCCCTTAAAATAAACAACATACCTATTACAACCCCAACATATGGAATTACTTTTTGAATTCTATTCCGAATTTGGACTGTCAGAAATGAATTAATATACACTACTACACTCATCAAGGGCACTGTACCTAAACCAAAAAGCAACATATACAAAACTCCAAAACTGGCACTTTGCATTGCGATAGCACCAAATAAAGCCACATATACCATACCACAGGGCAAAAAACCATTAAGTAAACCAATAATAAAAAGTGATTTGAAACTTTTGTTTTTGAAATGACTTCCCAGATTTTGCTTGATTTTGGATATCCAACCATACACTGGTTTCGAAAAATTATATCGAACAAAAATCTTTTCAGGAATTAGAATCACCAGAATCATAGCAATCCCAATAAAAATTGAAAGTTGTTGCTGAATTCCAGCCAAAAATAATCCTTTTCCCAACAATCCAAAAAGCAAACCAATACATCCATAAGCTGTTAGCCTTCCTAAATGATACGTAATAATTTGAATTACTTTTTTGGCAGGATTATTTCGCTCTACAGGCAACATCATAGCAATTGGACCGCACATACCTATGCAGTGAAAACTACTGATTAAACCAAATAAAAAAGCGGTGTAAAGCATGTGAATTTTAGATTGCTTTGTCAGTTCGCCCTTAGGGCTCGTGTACAAATTTTAGACTTTAGAATTCAGGTTTTCGAATGAAATGATTTAAACTAATTTTCTTTATTCTATCATCTCTACTCTATTTTCTTTTCTATTTTATATAAATCTCTTGTTTAGTCAAATAAGACGTTCCATTATACTTCCATTCCATATTGATATCCCATTCTCCACCAATCAATTTATCCTTTGCAATAAACAAAGAGGCTGAATCAGTAAACGAAAGAGGTACTTGAAAATCAAATTTCTTATCAGAAGGTCTATATAAAGCAACAGTTCCTTTTATAGCCTTTGGTGCAAAATCAGCTGGAAAAACAATCGTAATACCATTAGTTCCAACTGTGATTATAGGTTTTACTTTTAAATCATGAGCATTTTGTATCCTTGCCATTTCATCTTGAAAATGCACATCATGTTTATAATACTCTTCTACTACCAATTCATTATTATATTTACTATCTGACTGCACTTTTAAAACAAAATACATAATAAAGCTAATAAACAAAACGAATGCAATCACGATATAAGTTCCCCAATTAATTTTCATTTTTATTCTTTTTTAAAGATTTCTTATAATTAAACACTTTTTGAAATACACTATAGTTAGTCAAAACTACGTGGGCTTAAAAAATTAGTATGTGTTGTTTCTATTTTTTTATTTCCTTCGTAGAGATCAATCTCCAATTTAGTTCTATCACTTTCCAACAAAAACCTATTGATTTCGATAAACATAGTACCGCTTGTCATTCCACGTTTGGGAACTTTTAATTCCTGAACACCAACTACTTTTAGAGTGCCTTTGATTCCAACCAATTTAAAATTCATATCATTAATATCATGATTGGTCTTATTAATAATTTTAAAAGTATACACATTACTGATATTTTCCCCTTTATGCTGAAATAATTGACCTGGTAATCTCAAAATAGTGGCTTCTACTTCGGATCTTAAAAACAATAAACCTGTAAGTACGCCAACCAATATAACCAATATTGCGGTGTAACCTTTCATTCTAGCCGTAAATTTAAACTTGGCCTTGGTTTCTATTTCATCTTCTGAGGCATATCGAATAAGTCCTAATGGCAGACCTACGCTTTTCATTATCGTATCACATTCATCGATGCAAGCTGTACAATTTACACATTCGAGTTGAACGCCATTACGAATATCGATTCCTGTTGGACATACATGCACACATTGTTTACAATCGATACAATCACCTTTTCCCGAAGCAGCTCTGTCTTCTTGTTTATTGAATTTGGCTCTACCTACTTCTTTCTCACCACGAACAAAATCATAGGCCACATTTATTGATTTTTTATCCAATAAAACCCCTTGCAATCTTCCGTAAGGACAGGCGATAATACAAACTTGTTCTCTAAACCAAGCAAAAACAAAATAGAAAACACCCGTAAAAATCAATAATGACAGAAAGCTACTCGAATGCGCTAAAGGCCCCTCTTCAATTAAACGAAATAATTCGTCGCTACCGATAAGATAAGCTAAAAACACATTGGCAATTAGAAACGAAATCACAAGAAATGCAAACCATTTTAAAGCTTTTTTTCTAATTTTATCTCCATTCCATTCTTGCTTCTCCAGGCGTATTTGTGCCCCCCTGTCTCCTTCTATCCAATATTCTATACGGCGGAAAACCATTTCCATAAAAATAGTTTGCGGACAAATCCAGCCACAAAATATTCGCCCAAAAATAACCGTAAATAAAATAACAAAAACAACCCCAATAACCATAAACAGGACAAAAATATAAAAGTCCTGTGGCCAAAAAGGAAAACTAAAAATATTAAATCGACGTTCCAAAACATTGAACATCATGAACTGATTCCCGTTTATTTTTATAAAAGGATTGACGACAAGAACTATTAATAAAAAATAGCTGACCCATTTTCTATATTCATAAAACTTACCGGAAGGCTTTTTAGGGTAAATATATTTTCTATGACCCTCCTTATCAATAGTCCCAATGGTATCTCTGAAAGATTCGTCTAGATTACTTGCCATTTTTTTTATTTTTAAATGCTAAAAAAGAGCTTTCTCAAAGTAGTGAATTTTGACAAAGCTCTTCATTCTAATATATTATTAATTATTTATTTTACTTGAGTACTATCTGCAGTTGGAACAGCGGCACTCGCAGGAGCATTCTCATCAACCCAGATTTCCCCATCTGGAGCTTTTGGATCTTTTGGATTACTTCCTCTTAAAGAGATAACATAACTGGCAACCGCTTGAATTTCTTTTGGTTTCAAAGTGCCTTTCCATGCAATCATCCCTTTTCCATCTCGGCCACCATTGGTAATAGTGTGAAATAAATTCTTAATTCCACCACCCAGTATCCAATGATCATCCGTTAGATTTGGACCAATTTGACCACCAGCATCAGCACGATGACAAGCTGCGCAATTGGTTTCAAAAATAGTTTTTCCTGTTGTTAAATCAGCTGGCTCTGTTAACAAAGTTACCGTTTTTTCATCCATCAAATCAGGAGCTGTTTTCATATATTCAGCCACTTCAATTTTGGCTTGAGCCATTTCACTTTTTAATTCAGCTTCTTGGTCTGGCGCACCCATAATTTCATAACGAACCAGATATATCACAGAAAAAATAATACAGGCATAGAATAAATAAACCCACCATGGCGGTAAATTGTTATCCAATTCCTTTATTCCATCATAATCATGATCCATCAATAATTGTTTTTCATCTTCAATTGGTACTGTTCTTGTCAAACGTTGCATTAAGTTTTTGTACCAACTTTTATCTTTCAGGCTTAAACTATCTTCATGAGCCAATTTTGCTTTCTCCTCATCTGACAATAATCTATAAGTAATTGTATTTACTGCCTTCAATGTTATTTCGATTGCAATCAAAAGAAAAAGCAATACAAACAGAAAGACTGCAACCATAGGATATTTTATAAAAGCAGGATGATCTCCTGAATCGATCAAATATTCCATCACTCCCAAAACGGAGAAAAATATGAAAAGGACTCTTATATAAGGTGGAATTAATTTTTTCATTATTTATATTTTTTGAAATTGTACAATTTAATCTTCTAATGGGATTTGACTTATTTCGTCTATTGTCTCTTTTTTATAGGAATAAACCCAAAGTCCTAGACCAAGAAAAAAGAAAAAGAAAATCAGTAACGATAGTATTGGAAAAATTGCAACACCTGCAATGGTCTCCATATTGTGTTTTATTTGTTCGAACATAACGCTTACTTTTTGTTATTCTTTTACTTTAATGTCAGTACCCAGTCTTTGTATGTAAGCAATCATTGCCACAATTTCTCTTTCGTTCATCGGAATGAATTTTTCACCTTTTGCTAAAGCTTTTTTCTTGCTGTCCTCATAACTTTTTACAAAATCAGGGTCATTTTTAAGGCTTTCCTCAATTGCAACAGCTTGTGCTCTTAAATCTTTTACTCCATTTGCAATTTGAGCATCGGAATAAGGAACTCCAAGAGTAGCCATCGCTTTCATTTTCTTTTCGGTCAATGAAACATCCATAGCTTTATTGTCAAACAACCATTTATAACTAGGCATAATAGAACCAGCCGAGATACTTTGTGGACTCCAAAAGTGATTAAAATGCCAATTATCATTGTATTTCCCACCAACTCTCAATAAATCGGGACCAGTACGTTTCGATCCCCATAAAAATGGATGATCATAAACAAACTCCCCTGCTTTGGATTGTGGTCCATATCGTTCTACTTCACTTCTAAATGGACGAACCGATTGCGAGTGACAACCAACACACCCTTCACGAATGTATAAATCACGACCTTCTAATTCTAAAGGAGAATACGGTTTAACACTTGAAATTGTTGGTATATTTGATTTTACCATAATCGTTGGAACAATTTGAATAATTCCACCTATTAATATCGCTATTGTAGCAAATATTGCCATTTTGATTGGCTTTCTTTCCAACCATGTATGGTATTTCTCCCCTCTAAGTCTTCCGGAACTAATGGATTGCAAAGCTGGGGCTTCTGCCAATTCATCTTCAACTTCTTCACCGGCTCTGACTGTTTGGATAATATTGTAAACCAATGTCAACATCCCAGTTAAATACAAAGTTCCCCCTATTGCTCTCATCCAATACATTGGCATGATTTGGGTAACCGTTTCAAGAAAATTACCATAGGTTAAGGTCCCGTCTGGATTAAATTGTTTCCACATAGAAGCTTGCAGGAAACCCGCCAAATACATTGGCAATGCATATAATATAATCCCTAACGTTCCAACCCAAAAATGGAAATTAGCTAATTTGGTAGAATATAATTTAGTTTTTGTCATTCTTGGAATCAACCAATAAATAATACCAAAAGCCATAAAACCATTCCAAGCCAATGCTCCAACGTGAACGTGAGCAACAATCCAATCTGTATAATGCGCTATAGCATTCATGTTTTTAAGAGAAAGCATTGGTCCTTCAAAAGTAGCCATACCATAACCTGTCATAGCAACAACAAAAAACTTCAATACTGGTTCTTCACGAACTTTATCCCAAACACCTCTTAACGTCAGAAGTCCGTTAATCATACCTCCCCAAGATGGAGCAATCAACATTACAGAGAAAACAACTCCTAAATTTTGAGCCCAGTTAGGCAAAGCAGAATACAATAAATGGTGAGGACCTGCCCAGATATATAAAAATATTAATGACCAAAAGTGGATAATTGACAATCTATAAGAGTACACAGGACGATTGGCTACTTTAGGTACAAAATAATACATTAACCCTAAATATGGTGTAGTCAAGAAAAATGCAACAGCATTGTGACCGTACCACCATTGTACTAACGCATCTTGAACTCCTGCATAAACAGAATAACTCTTCATACCAGAAACCGGCAACTCTAAACTATTAAAAATATGCAACACCGCAACCGTAATAAATGTGGCTAAATAAAACCAAATGGCAACATATAAATGGCGCTCTCTTCTTTTTAACATCGTACCAATCATGTTGATTCCGAAAGCTACCCATATTAAAGCAATAGCAATGTCAATAGGCCATTCCAATTCGGCATATTCTTTTGAAGATGTATATCCTAATGGAAGCGAAATTGCAGCAGCTACAATAATTAATTGCCAACCCCAAAAATTCACATTACTCAAGAAATCACTATACATCCTGGCTTTTAACAATCGCTGTAATGAATAATAAATACCCGCAAACATTGCGTTACCAACAAAGGCAAAAATTACTGCATTGGTATGTAAAGGTCTCAATCTACCAAAACTTAACCATGAAATACCTTCGGTCATGTTTGGAAAAAGGAACATAGTAGCCAATATAAGACCCACTAACATTCCCACTACTCCAAATAGTATGGTAGCATAAATGAATTTCTTTACAATTTTGTTGTCATAATAAAATTGTTCCATTTCCATATTTATAATTGTTTTAAAGTTGTTTAAAATTGGGTAATTTTTAAAAAGATTAAAGAGTAATTTAACTCTTAATTTCTGATTTCTTTTGGGAAGATTTAATCAATTCATCGTCAAAAAGCATTCTGACCGATGGTGTATAATCATCATCATATTGACCTGATTTTACCGCAAAAACAAAAGCAATAAAAAATCCAATGGCAACAAAAATACTGATGGCAATTAACAAATAGATAACACTCATAATCTTAATATTTGGTTAACAAAATTATAGGTATCACTTTTTACAAAAAATGACAATTATCATATTTAATCCGATATGTTAAAAATATGAAAAAAAACGAAACAATTCCTTATTAAACTATTTTATTTTCCTTGAATAATAATTGCTCATTACTGTAACAAAACTCACTATCGTAATGGTACTCAGAGGCATAATAATTGCAGCAACCAATGGCAAGAGGTTTCCGGTAATGGCAAAAGACAATCCAACCACATTGTATAAAAGTGACAAGGTGAAGCTCATTTTGATGGTCGTTATGGCTTTTTTGGATAATTTTAAAAAATAATTCAACTTTTGAAACTGTTTTGCGTCCAAAATTGCATCACAGGCAGGAGAAAAAACATTTACATTTTCTGAAATAGAAACCCCCACGTTACTTTGAGCCAAAGCACCGGCATCGTTAAGCCCATCTCCTACCATCATTACATTTTTACCTTGTTCCTGCAAAGCCTTTATAAATTCAAGTTTTTGTTCGGGCTTTTGATTAAAAATCATTTCCGTTCCTTTTGGTAGGATTGATTCCAGCAAACTTCTTTCCCCTTCATTGTCACCTGATAAAACCTTTAGCTGATACTGAGCGCTCAACTTACTAAACAATTCAGATAAGCCTTCACGATATTGATTGTTAAAAATGTATTTACCGAAATATTTGTCTCCTATTTTTATATGGACAGTCGTTTGCTTTATTTCATCTTCTCCGTTTTTTTCAATGAAATTGGCAGATCCTATTTGCACCGAAATGCCACCAATCACTGCTTGAATTCCTTTCCCAGTTATCTCTTCGAATAAATCCAACTTTAACCTTTTTGTTTCAGGTAAAAAATTATACAACATTCTGCTCAAAGGATGATTCGAAGCACGAAGCACACTTTTCAGTATTGCCAAATTGGATTCATCAAGTATTTCACCTTCATAGGAAATATTCGATTTTGCATTAGTAGTTATGGTCCCCGTTTTATCAAAAACAATGGTATCAACTTTGGCC
>NZ_DASTTN010000427.1:0-6159 GCF_035760125.1 Flavobacterium sp. | reverse complement strand
TTTAAAAATTGAATTGACAAACGACCAATCTTCACGTGTAGAGCATCAAGTAGACGAATTATCGAACCATATTATCTTCGGGATTGTGTTGGTAATGATTGTGTTGATGTTTACCATGGGACTTAGAAACTCTTTGTTTGTGGGAGCTGCCATTCCATTATCGATGTTAATGGCGTTTAGTATTCTGTCTGCATTTGGATTGACCTTGAATACGATGGTACTTTTTGGATTGGTTATGGGACTGGGAATGTTGGTTGACGACGGTATCGTGGTGGTGGACAACGTATTTGCCAATATGAAAAAAGGACTGCCTCGTGTTCAAGCTTCGAAAATAGGTATTGGAGAAATTGCCTGGCCTGTTATCGCTTCGACCGCAACAACTTTAATGGCATTTTTACCTTTCGCCTTGTGGCCTGGAACAATGGGTAAATTCATGAAGTATTTCCCAATGACATTAACCGTTACTCTTTCGGCTTCGTTATTTGTCGCGATGGTTGTCAATGCAGCTATGACGGGTGGATCGATGGAAATTGAAGATAAAAATGTGACCAAAAAATCGGCGAAATTATACTCGATAATTTTCACCATAATTGCCGTGATCTTTGTGCTTCTGGGTAATATTTACGATTCAAAATTGGCAAGAGCTATTGGTCATTTGGCAATACTATCTTTTGTGTTTATGTGGTTGTACAAATTAAGATTGTACCAATGGACACAAGATTTCCAACACAATTTTTTCCCTAGAATGGAAGACAGGTACAAAACTTTTTTGGCCAAAATTTTAACCAAAAGAAGAGCTTGGTATGCCCTTGCCGGAATTATCGGAATGTTATTTTTCTCTTTCATCCTTTTAGGAATATTTCCTAGAAAAGTATTGTTCTTCCCGGATAATATCCCGAATCAGGTAATTGCCTACATCGAATACCCGCAGGGAACCGATATTGAAAAGACTAATAAAGCTACCCTATTTGTCGAAAAACAGGTTATTGATGTTTTGAACAAATATGTAGATCCAAAAACCAACAAAAACTTTTTGGCCGAATCCATCGTGTCACAAGTGGGTGTTGGAGCAGGAAATCCAAACGTGGATGCGGGATCGGCTTCTGAAACTCCTTTCAAAGGAAAAGTAACGGTGAATTTCTCTGAGTTTAAATTCAGAAGAGGAATCAACACCGCCGATATCTTGGAAGAAATCAGAAGTAAAGTAAAAGCGATAGCGGGAGCTACTGTAACCGTCGAAAAAGATGCCAATGGTCCACCGGCTGGTTACCCAATCAGTATTCAGCTGACAGGAATTGATTATGACGAAATGCTGAAAGAGGCTGACAAAATGATCACTTTTATCAACTCTAAAAATATTCCCGGAATCGAAAGATTGAGTATAGATGTCAACAAGGAAAGTCCGGAACTTGAGGTAAAAGTAGACCGTGTAAGTGCGGGAAGTTTGGGTGTTTCGACAGGACAATTGGGATTCAATTTACGTCGTTCCGTTTATGGGCAGGAAATCTCGACCTACAAAGAAGGCGATGATGATTACAACATCACCATGCGTATGCAGGATGACCAACGCAAAAACGAAAACATATTATTCAATCAGTCCTTGACGTTCCGAAACCAGAACAATGGGCAAATGATGCAAGTGCCTATTTCTGCAGTTTCCGAAACAGAGAAAACAACCACATACAACCAAATCAAAAGAAAAAACCAAAAACGTATCATGACGGTGTATTCCAACGTCTTGACAGGTTATAACGGTGATGAAATCACCAAACAAATTGCAGCCGATTTAAAAGGCTATCAATTGCCAAAAACAGTAACTTATTCCTTCTCGGGAGTGCAGGAAGAGCAAGGCAAAAACCAAAGCTTCCTGTTCTATGCATTGTTTTTAGCCATGGCCGGAATCACCATTATTATCGTATTGCAATTTAATTCGGTTTCCAAAACAATTGTAATCCTCTTTACGGTACTGCTGAGTTTCAGTGGTGTATTTTACGGTTACGTGATTGCCAACATGGATTTTGTAATCTTAATGACCATGATGGGAATCATTTCGCTGGCGGGTATTGTGGTGAAAAACGGAATCGTATTGATGGACTTCTTTGTTTTATTATTAGACAAAAAAGTAGCCGATAAACATCTGGAAAGCCACGACGACCTAACCATAGAAGAAATCAAAGAAGTAATCATCGAGTCCGGTAAATCAAGGCTGCGCCCTGTTTTACTAACCGCATTGACGGCAGTATTGGGATTAATTCCGCTGGCGATCGGGCTGAATTTTGACTTCTTCTCTTTGATAACCGACTTGAATCCGCACATTTTTATGGGTGGAGACAACGTTATATTCTGGGGACCATTGGCCTGGACGATCATCTTCGGGTTGACCTATGCCACGGTTTTAACCTTAATAATGGTACCTGTAATGTTCTATTTGGTAAAAAGAATGAAATATTGGTTGAGAGACAGGAGAAAAACACAAACTGAAAAAATATAGTTTTTTAAAAATTAATTCAAAAACCACCTGAAATTTGATTTTGGGTGGTTTTTGGGTTTTAGTAGCAAGCTACCAAAACCTTCGATGGTGCAAATTTACAATCCTCACAGTTTTCACAAAAAATCACTTTGCCAGCTCTTTAGCCCTGATGAAAGCGGCATCTCCCGATTTAGAAAAACAAGGCTTTTTTGCCGTAGTTTTTTTTAATCGGGAAATATAGCGGACAGCAGGAACCCATATTTCCCGATAAAGCCTATTTATTCGCTTCTCATTATTATTTTTTAAATTCGGCTTTTGTACTTTACCTTTGCAGAACTTTAAAAAACGCCCCAACAAAGTCCCATGAAACGAGAACATTATATCCCTTTTGACAAGGAATTCCTGCTTGAGGAGCAACTGACGGAATATGCCGGTGATGAAAAACAAGTCGAGGATTTCAAAAAGCTGTTTGACATTATTGAACATTATTATCACTATGAAGCTTTTAATATAATCCGCAACATAAAAAAGAACTACGCTTTTTTTGACCCTGACCTGCATCCAAAAGAAAGAGTGACTTTTGAAGGCAAAAGTGACATTACCCTTTTCAAGAAAAATCTGCTTAAGGTTCTTGATTTAAGCAATTATAGCCGTGTGAGTAAGGAAACTTTGGACCAAGCTTTCAAAGATTCGGATTTGATAGGATTGAAACTAGCCATTGATTTGGACATTTATAAGGACTATGAAATCTATGTAAGAGGCCAGCATACTGCCAAAGAGAAAGTTTCTAAATACTTTTTTTGGAAGAAAAAAATTGAGGTAGCATATTATGACCGTGTGATGATTTACCTCAAATATCAAGATGCCGATTATTTTATAAAGAATAAAATTAAAAAAAACAAATCGCTAATCGAACCCGGAACCATTGTTTTGAAAATCTTCAAACGCGTTCCCAAAAATGATTTAGAAACCATATTCCCGAATGCCATTCCCATGATGTCGTTAAACGACAAATTATTATTATGGGTACCGGGTATTGTGGGAGGAATTTCATTATTGAGCGCCAAAGTAATTCCGGCGCTGATTAAAATGCAGGCGGCCTATGAATCAGGCGAAACCATAGATTTGTTAAATAGTAAAACGTCCTTAAATCAAGGTTTAATTGCTCTTGGAATTTTGGGAGCCTATTTGTTCAGACAATACAACAACTTTGTGAACAAGAAGATAAAATATTCTAAAATGCTTTCGGATAGTCTTTATTTTAAAAATATTGGTAATAACAGTGGTGCCTTTTACTCCTTGTTGAACTCCTCCGAAGAGGAAGTGCTTAAGGAAACTATCTTGGCGTATTCCTTTTTGAACCGAAGTGAAACTCCTTTGACAGAAGAAGAACTCGATCATCAAATAGAATCTTGGTTCAAAATCAAACACAATACTGTCCTTGATTTTGATGTAAAAGCTGCATTATTAAAATTAAAAAACACTGGCCTTGGATTTGAAACTAATGGCAAATGGGAAGTGATTCCTTTGGACAACGCACTCATTAGAATAGACGAAATTTGGGATGGAGTTTTTGAGTATAATCACGTAACCCAAAAAAATCAAGGTTTTAATCTATAATTTTCTGGTTTTAAAATCTCAATCTTAGTAGGTTTAATAATCTTGTTAAAGTTAACTACTTAGGGGTTAAAGCTATTGAAATCAAATTACTTTAATTTATATAAATTTTTGTTGGTTGATTGGTACTTTAACCACATTAAATCAATTATTTTATACTAAGACACATCTACACTTGTTCGAAAATACTCTTAAACTGATATAAAATCCTTTCAATTAATCGTAAATCTTCAGTTATAATTTCTGCACTTCCTGACATTTCCTGCTGAAATGGAATTGTTTCATGATAGGAAGTTTCCAGTTTTTTTGACAAAACTACATCAATCCATAAATTCCCGTCTTTATCGGGTGTTAATGAAATATTCTTAACTTTACCTATTAACATGCCATATTGGCTATCTGGAAAATTAGTTAACCTAATATTTACTTTCTGGCCTATCTGTATTTTACCTGAGTTGAGTGCTGGTGCTTTCAATTTTCCAATATACCCTTTATCCAACGTTGGAACTACCGCAAAAATGGCATCACCAGCAGTAATCGTTTGATTGGCTGTCCAAATTTGCAAAAAAGAGACTTTCCCTGTAACTGATGATTTTAACACATAAGCTAACTCCCAATCTTTTACAACTTTTTTCAATTGATAAAAGGCTTGTGTTTGGCTGCTTTCCAGATTGACTTCTTCCTTGGTTCCGTTAATATCGTTGCTTTTACTGTTTTTGGAATTGTCAATCAAGTTCGATTTTAATTGAGAAATAGTACTTAACAAACCCCTATAACTTTTCTCGGCCTGAAGATAGCCAAGTTTTTTACTCTCAAAATCCTGAGTAGAAATCACTCCCTTATTGAACAAAGTTTCATATCTATTTACATCACTTTTTTGCAATAGCAATTCGCTTTCATTCAAACTTTTTTGTTGCTGCAAAATTGCCAAACGAGCTGCTATTTGCACACTTTCAGAGTTTTGGGCATTCCCCTCTACCTTGTAAGGCTGTAAATCATGGTTCAATTCATTGGCAATATAAGCAGCATGAAACGCTGCATAGGCGCTCTCTATATCACCAAGCTGTGCGTTTTCAAGTGGCGCAAAATCAAAATTAGTCCCATTAGAATGTGTTTCTAATAATCGTTTTAATAATAAAATATCTCGATAATTGGCTGTGTTTTGAATAATAGCAAGAGGGGTGTTTTCTAAAACCATCGCTTTGTCCTGCACCAAAACAGTTTCAATTTTACCTGTGGTTTTCGCTATTACTTTCTCGGGGGGAATGTTGGTCGTTATTACAATTGGAGCGGAAACAATATCTGGGTATTTGATGAGCCAGGAAAGCAAGAACAAAATAAGTACAAAAACCAATAAAAAGGTGTTTCCCCATCTTAATATGGCCTTGGGTGGATCAGAAAGCACGTCTCTTACTTCCTCGCTATATATTTTTAAACCGTCGCTAAGTTCTTCCATTTTTTTTAAATCTTAAATCAAAAATCGTTAATCTTCATTCAAAAATCTAATTCCCTAATTCCAATTGATTTTTAACCAATTCATAATATTTCCCTTTTATTTCTGTCAAGTTTTCATGGGTTCCTTGTTCCACAACCGTGCCGTTTTCAAGTACGATGATGTTATCTGCATTCTTTACGGTACTCAAACGATGGGCTACAACAATAGCTGTTTTCCCCTTCAAAAAAGTATCCAAATTGCCCATGATCACTTTTTCATTATTGGCATCAAGGGCAGAAGTAGCCTCGTCAAAGAAGACATAGAAAGGATTTTTATACACCGCTCTTGCAATCATAATGCGTTGTTCTTGTCCTCCACTCAATCTAATTCCGGAAGTGCCTAATTCCGTATTGTATTTATTGGGTAATTTTTGAATAAAATCCTCAATATTGGCAACAAACGCGGCATTATTTAATTTGTCTCTATCGATAATTTCGTTTTGTTCCGATTCCGAAATATTGCCTCCAATGGTGTCATTAAACATAAAAGTGTCCTGCATTACCGCCCCGCAATTCGAACGCCAAAAATCATTATTGATATGATTTAATTCAATACCTCCAATAGTTACAATGCCTTT
>NZ_DASTTN010000426.1:0-9687 GCF_035760125.1 Flavobacterium sp. | reverse complement strand
AATTTAGAAGAATCCCTTTTGGAAATTAAAGACACCTACAATACCATTGCATTTCCGTCTGAAGAATCATTATTCAAGGAAAAAAGCAGCAAATTCTTCGGTTATGCTTATCCAATCGAGTCTGAAGAAGAAGTAAAGCCAATCATAGAAATCTTAAAAAAGCAACATCCACATGCTGTCCATTACTGCTACGCCTATCAAATAGGAACTGAAACCATTCAATACAGAGCCAATGATGATGGAGAACCAAGCAATACAGCAGGAACTCCTATTTATGGTCAAATACAATCTTTCGGACTCACCAATGTACTTGTTGTTGTCGTTCGAATTTACGGTGGAATAAAATTAGGAGTGGGCGGATTAATTTCGGCATACAAAACTTCGGCACAAATCACATTGGAATCTTGTGAAATTATCGAAAAAACGATTGACGTTCCTTTTCAAATTTCATTTGATTATAAAAACATGAATAAAGTGATGCGAGTGATTAAAGAAAAAAAATTGGATATTACTTCTCAAGAAATGGAAATAAATGAAGAAACAAATTTACCAATTGGAAAAATTGTAATAAAAACCAGAAAAAAAAATGCCGAAATGGTATTCGACACTTTTAATTCTTTGTTTGAAATTGACATAAAAAAACTCTAATTTCTCATTTAAAAGAACTCATTTTGACGATTATTCAAAAGTTTTTAATAGTTCCAAAATGTAATCTGGCGGAGCTGTTGGTCTACCCGTTTTTAAGGACACAAAAACTAACATAAATTGGGCAGTTGTTAATAACTCTTTAGCTTCATTGTAAATTGCACAATCAAATTCTATCTTCACGGACGTCTGACTTTTGAAAACTGTATGCACAGTCAATAACTCATCATAAACCGCTGATTTTTTATAATTAATATTCATATTCACAATTGGGAGCCCAATACCACTTTCTTCCATTACTTTATATGAAATCCCTTTGTTTCTAAGCCATTCGACCCTTCCTATCTCAAAATAGGGTATGTAATTTCCGTGATAAACAACCCCCATTTGGTCTGTTTCTGAATAACGAACACGAACTTGAATTTGATGATCTTTCATTAATTATGAATTTAAATTTAAATCTTAAAAAAGCTCCTTACAATAATATTTTCAAAAATTATAACCTAAAATATTTTTTTTTACAGATAATTGTTCACATATTTGTTATCCCGAAAAAAGAATCTATTTCACATTCTTTTTGTAAGATAATAAGTACCCAAATAAAAAAATTTAACTAGATATATGAACAAGACTGCACAATCAGTATGGGAAAACTGTTTGTCCTTCATAAAGGACAACATTCAAGATCAAGCCTATAAAACTTGGTTCGAGCCAATTAAATCAGTTGAACTTACCGATAATGCATTATATATTCAAGTACCAAGTAAATTTTTCTACGAATGGCTAGAGGAACACTACGTGAAATTATTAAAAGTGGCCCTAACCAAAGAACTTGGAAAAAACGCAAAGTTACTCTATAAAATCAAAATGGAAAACACTTATGGTAACAAACAACCGTTTACGGAACAGTTACCAAGTGCCAATAGAGCTCCAATGAAAGCTCAAGAAGTGGATGCTCCATTTAAAAACTTAAATCCAGAATTAAAAAATCCATTTGTAATTCCTGGTATTCGAAATTTAAAAATCGAATCTCAACTGAATCCTAATTATAGTTTTGATAACTTCTTGGAAGGGGATTCTAATAGATTAGCCCGTTCAGCAGGTATGGCGGTTGCCAATAAACCAGGTGGAACATCTTTCAACCCATTATTGATTTTTGGTGGTGTTGGATTGGGAAAAACACACTTAGCCCACGCTATCGGTGTTGAAATCAAAGACAAATATCCTGAAAAAACAGTTTTATATATTTCAGCTGAAATTTTTACTCAACAATATATTGATTCGGTAAAGAAAAACAACAGAAACGATTTTATTCATTTCTACCAGTTAATCGACGTTTTAATCATTGATGATGTTCAATTCCTTTCAGGAAAATCTGGAACACAAGATGTGTTTTTCCATATTTTCAATTACTTGCACCAAAACGGGAAACAAGTTATCTTGACTTCGGACAAGGCTCCTGTTGACATGCAAGACATTGAGCAACGTTTATTGTCCCGTTTCAAATGGGGATTATCTGCTGAGCTACATCAACCAGATTATGAAACGAGAATTTCAATCCTAAAAAACATTCTATATCGTGACGGTGTTGAAATGCCTGAAGACATTATAGAATATGTAGCACGCAACATCAAATCGAATGTTCGTGAACTGGAAGGCGCTATCATTTCACTGATTGCACAATCTTCTTTCAACAAAAAAGAAGTAACTATCGAACTTGCCAAAAGTGTCGTGGAAAAATTTGTAAAAAATGTAAAGAGAGAAATCTCTATCGATTACATTCAAAAAATTGTTTCCGATTATTTCCAATTGGATTTAGAGACTCTACAATCCAAAACCAGAAAAAGGCACGTTGTACAAGCAAGACAATTGGCAATGTTTTTTGCCAAAAAGTTCACCAAAGCTTCATTGGCCAATATCGGTTCCCAAATTGGTGACCGTGATCACGCCACTGTATTGCACGCTTGTAAAACAGTAGATAATTTAGTAGCAACCGACAAACAATTCAAAAAGTATGTCGAGGATATTAATTCAAAATTAACGCTATAAAAAGCAATATGCCTGTCAAAATTTTAATGGTTTGTTTGGGTAATATTTGCCGTTCTCCATTGGCAGAAGGTATATTAGCCTCCAAACTTCCTACTGACAAATTTCTTGTAGATTCTGCAGGAACTGGCTCTTGGCATATTGGACGTGCTCCAGATAATCGCTCTATAGCCACCGCCAAAAAAAACGGTTTAAATATTTCTAAACAAAAAGGGAGACAATTTCAAAAATCTGATTTTGATGTTTTTGACTACATTTTTGTAATGGACAACAGTAATTACAACGATGTGATTCATCTCGCCCAAAGCGAAACCCAAAAAGAAAAAGTCCAACTCATTTTGGACGCTATCTTTCCAAATGAAAATGTTGATGTTCCAGACCCATACTACGGAGTAGCAAATGGTTTTGACATGGTTTACGAAATGCTCGATGAAGCTTGCGAAATAATTGCCAAAAATCTGATTGCCAAACATTCCTAAAAAAACTAAATAAGTTTTTATAACTTTGTTAAAAATGATGACTCTTTCCTCCAATGTCATTCGCAGACGGCAAAAAAACATCTTATTTCAAAAATTGAAAACAATCAAATGAAATCAACACCTCTTCTTGGAAAACTATATTTAATCCCAACCACTATGGGCGATTGCGACCCTATGGACGTATTACCACAAACCATAAAAAGATGTGTAGATCTAATTGATCATTATGTGGTTGAGAATGACAAAACAGCCCGAAAATCAATAAAACTAACCAATCCCGAGAAAAAACAATCCGAATTAAAACTTTTTGTTCTCAATAAATACACCGAACCCAAAGACCACCAAGATTTTATCAAACCACTTTTGGATGGCAAAGACATGGGACTTATGAGTGAAGCTGGATGCCCAGGAGTTGCCGATCCTGGCGCCGTAATTGTAAAATTGGCACACGAAAAAGGAATACAAGTTGTTCCGCTTGTTGGTCCATCCTCAATATTATTGGCGATGATGGCGTCAGGAATGAACGGTCAAAGTTTTACTTTTCATGGTTATTTACCTATTGAAAAAGACGAAAAGAAAGCTTGTTTTAAAAATCTGGAACGAATCTCTTTCGAAAAAAATCAATCCCAGATTTTTATCGAAACCCCGTATCGCAACAACAAATTATTGGAAGATTTAATTCAGACATTACATCCTGAAACTCATTTATGTATCGCCACCGACATTACTTTACCAACGGAATACATCAAAACAAAGAAAATTTCGGCATGGAAAAAAGAAACTATCGATTTACACAAACGCCCCACCATTTTCATCATCCATAAGATGTAAGCAATTAGATTTATTGCACCATCTATTTATACAATCTTAAAATAGGAGAGTTTTCCACTACCTATAAATTTATAAAGCAATAAGTTTATATTTTTTGAAAAAACAATTAGTCAACCGGAAACGGTATAATACAATTTTCTTAATTTTGAAAATAAAATTACAACTAAGCCTTCTTTTTAAAACCAACAATAATTATGAAAACCTTCATTTTAATCATAAGCTTTTTTATAAACATTTGTTGTGTAGCTCAAGACAAATTAAATTTCAATTCAAAACCTATTGATTGCGAAAATAAATGGGTTGTCTTTTCATCTGACTCATTCGGCTCCTACAGCTATGGTTTTGTATACATGGACAGTCAAGCGGGTTTAACTCTCGATTTTGCTGGTTCACTCAAAATAAACAGCAATAAAAAATTTCTTATCAGTAAAAATGAAGCAGGACGCTCCATGAAAATTAGATTACAACCAAACAAATCATTAGTAGCAATCATTCCTGAATCTTATTTTGCCGAATTCGATATTTCAAAAACTCCCGATTGGCTCAAAGCATATCAAGAAGACGAAAACTCAACCAATAGGTTATTCATATGGGGCTCTACTTATAACATCTGGAACGAATGCGCTAAAGGATTGACATATTTAGAAAAAGTAAAAAAGATCGACCCAAATTACAAAGGACTTAAAACTGAGATTGCTTTTTCATATAATTGTTTAAAACAACCTCAAAATGCAATTAACATCCTGAAAGAAGCAATTAAACAAACGCCGGACGATGCTTATGCTTACAAAGAATTACTTTATTCACAAGTACATAACAACCAGCTCCCCGATGCACTAAAAACCTATTATAAAATAGAAAAGGATATAACCGACAAAACTTATAAATCTGAAAACGCATTTAATATTTTATGTGCATTCTACAGTCAGAATAACTTAAAAAAATTCAATGAGTGGATTAACCTTACTCAAATTGACAAAGACGATCGCTTTGGCCCTTACGTCGAGAAATTTAAAAAGGATTTGGAAAAGCTAAATTAGTTTTCAAAATTTCAATAATTAAAAACAAAGAAAATTTCAGTATGGTAAATGAAACTGTCGATTTACACAAACGCCCCACTATTTTCATCATCCATAAAATGTAAATAACAAAGTCCTTTTGGGCGTGCCACCATAAAAAAAATGGGTCTACTCATCACACTGTTGAGTCGACCCATTTCTTTTATGCTGTCGGGTCATACGCGTTACAAGGTAACCAGCTCCTACCCCTCACGCAGCTCGCAGAAACATTAGTTCTACACCAGATCATTAACTTTTCCCGAACATCGTTCTCCTAAAAAAGAAAAAATCGACTTAAAAAAACTACTTTTATACTCCTAAATAAATTCATTTATTACATGAGTAAACTACCAAATGTAACGACTAGCATCTTTACAGTGATGTCCAAAATGGCAGCAGAACATAATGCAATCAATCTTTCCCAAGGGTTTCCAAACTTCCCTGTTGACGAAAGATTAACTGAAATTATTTCTCGATTGTCAGTTGAAGACGTTCATCAATACACTCCTATGTCTGGTTATCCTCCATTGTTGGCAAAAATTGCAACATTGGTAAAATCGTCCTATAATCGCAATATTTTACCAGAAACCGAAATACTCGTTACAGCCGGTGCAACTCAAGCCATATTCACCATATTACTGGCTTTGTTAAAACCAAATGATGAAGTAATTATTCTCGACCCCAGTTACGATTGTTACGAGGCCCCAATATTGTTAAGCCAAGCAAAACCAATGCGGGTATCACTTAATGATGATTACACTCCAAATTGGAATACTATTACCAGTGCATTTTCGGATAAAACCAAAATGATTATCATCAATAATCCGCATAATCCTACTGGAAAAATTTTAAACGAATCCGATTTAAAAAATCTGGAAATACTTTTGGAAAAAAACCCCAATGTACTATTGCTTTCCGATGAAGTATACGAATACATCACTTTCGAACAAAAACACATTTCAACCCACACCCGAATAAAACTGCTCGACCGTTGCATCACTGTTTCCTCATTCGGAAAATCATTTCACGTGACGGGTTGGAAAATAGGATATCTTGTAGCTCCCGAATATTTGATGAAAGAAATCAAAAAAGTGCATCAATTTTTGGTTTTCAGTGTCAACAGCATTTGCCAGGTGGCAGTTTCAGAATATTTGGATTTAGTCGATATAAATGAAATTAGCCCATTCTATCAAGAAAAAAGAGATTATTTCAGATCATTATTAAAAAGCAGCCGATTCCAATTGATGCCCTGTGAAGGGACTTATTTCCAAGTAGTTTCGTATGCCAATATTTCAAACGAAAATGACGTTGATTTTTGCAAACGATTAATTACGGACTATGGCGTTGCTGCGATTCCAATCTCTACTTTTTATGCAGATGGAAAAGATTTAAAATTAATACGCTTTTGCTTCGCCAAAGACAATCAAACTCTGGAGGAAGCAGCGAGAAGATTGGAAACAATATAGTTGCTAAGAGTCTAAGTTAAAAAAAGTTTTTAGAATCTAAGTGCCTACAAATAAAAAATAAATTTTATAATTTATTATGCACGCATACTATTTTATTTTATTACATTTACAATCCAAAAAAATAAATTATGAGTTATACTGATAAAATGTTGAGAGACGATGCTTTGAAAGGCAAAGTTATAGTAGTTACTGGAGGCGGAAGTGGCTTAGGAAAAGCGATGACCAAATATTTCTTGGAATTAGGTGCTCAAGTAGCCATTACTTCTAGAGACTTGGAAAAACTAAAAAATACTGCCCAAGAACTAGAAACAGAAACAGGCGGTACTTGTTTACCATTACAATGTGACGTTCGTCATTATGAAGAAGTAGAAAACATGCTTCAGGCTGTGTTGAAAGCTTTTGGCAAAGTTGATGTATTATTGAATAATGCCGCGGGAAATTTTATCTCACCAACTGAACGTTTATCAGCCAATGCCTTTGATACTGTAATTGATATAGTTCTAAAAGGAACCAAAAACTGTACCCTTGCCTTTGGAAAACATTGGATAGACACCAAACAAACTTCGTCAACTGTTTTGAATATCGTCACTACTTATGCTTGGACAGGTTCAGCTTATGTAGTTCCAAGTGCAACTGCAAAAGCAGGAGTACTGGCTATGACAAGAAGTCTTGCCGTAGAATGGGCAAAATATGGTATTCGTACCAACGCAATTGCTCCAGGACCATTTCCAACCAAAGGGGCTTGGGATCGATTATTACCTGGAGACCTTGCAGAGAAATTTGATATGGCCAAAAAAGTACCATTGAAAAGAGTCGGTGACCATCAAGAATTGGCCAATTTAGCCGCTTATTTAGTTTCTGACTTTTCTGCCTATGTCAATGGAGAAGTAGTTGTTATTGATGGAGGTGAATGGCTGAAAGGTGCAGGACAATTCAATTTATTGGAAGCCATTCCCGAAGAACTTTGGGATCAATTGGAAATGATGATTAAAGCAAAGAAAAGAAGTTAATGGTTCTTTAAATTCAGTAATTAGCATCATTAACTATTGAAAATAATCACGAATAAAGTCAAAATAATAAATCAGAAAAAAGAGAACTATTTATACAGTTCTCTTTTTTTGGATATAATAGCTAACAAAAAATCAAGGAATACAGAGTATTGTTAAGATAAATTGGGGAGTATGAAAACTATTTGTTTTTGTTAACAAAATAGATTTTCAAAACCCATAAATAATTGTATTTTTACCGTTCAAAATTTAGAAAATAAATGGGCAAAATCATAGCGATTGCGAATCAGAAAGGTGGAGTTGGAAAAACAACTACTTCTATTAACCTAGCTGCTTCGTTGGGTGTTTTAGAAAAAAAAGTATTACTAATAGACGCTGATCCTCAAGCAAATGCTACATCAGGTTTAGGAATTGATGTAGAAACAGTTGAAATTGGAACCTATCAAATTCTCGAACATAGTCACACACCATTGGAGGCCATTATAAAATGTTCGTCACCAAATGTTGATGTAATTCCTGCACATATTGATCTTGTTGCGATTGAAATCGAATTGGTTGACAAAGAAAATAGAGAGTATATGCTTAAAAAAGCATTGGAAAGTGTAAAAGATCAATACGATTATATCTTAATTGATTGCGCACCATCTCTTGGACTTTTGACCTTAAACGCCTTAACTGCTGCAGATTCTGTAGTAATTCCAATTCAGTGCGAGTATTTTGCATTAGAAGGTTTGGGTAAATTATTGAATACCATAAAAAGTATCCAAAAAATCCACAATCCTGATTTGGACATTGAAGGTTTATTATTGACAATGTTTGATTCTAGATTGCGTTTATCAAACCAAGTAGTGGAAGAGGTTCAAAAACATTTTAACGATATGGTTTTTGAAACTGTGATACAAAGAAATGTAAAATTGAGCGAGGCACCTAGTTTTGGAGAAAGCATTATCAACTATGATGCAACTAGCAAAGGAGCAGTAAACTATATTCATTTAGCTCAAGAAATTATAAAGAAAAACAGTAAATAGTTGTATGTCAAAAGCAATAAAAAAACAAGCCTTAGGTAGAGGTTTATCTGCATTATTAAAAGATCCTGAAAACGATATTCAATCGGTAGAAGATAAAAATGCGGATAAAGTAGTAGGGAATATTATAGAGCTTGAAATTGATGCTATAGAAATAAATCCATTTCAGCCCCGAAGTAATTTTAATGAAGAGTCATTGCGTGAATTAGCCACTTCAATCAAGGAGTTAGGTGTTATTCAACCTATTACTGTTCGTAAATTGGACTTCAATAAATACCAATTAATTTCTGGGGAACGTCGTTTACGCGCTTCCACATTAATTGGACTTACGACTGTCCCTGCTTACATTCGTATTGCAAACGATAACGAATCTTTAGTAATGGCCTTGGTTGAAAACATCCAACGTCATGACTTGGATCCAATAGAGATTGCACTTTCATACCAACGTTTGATTGATGAAATTCAATTAACTCAAGAACAAATGAGTGAAAGAGTTGGTAAAAAACGTTCGACTATTGCCAATTATTTAAGACTTTTAAAATTAGACCCAATCATTCAAACCGGAATTCGTGATGGTTTTATCAGTATGGGTCACGGTCGTGCAATTATCAATATTGAAGACCATGATGTTCAGACAGATATTTATCAAAAAATAGTAAGTCAAAATCTTTCGGTTAGAGAAACAGAGACTTTGGTAAAAAATTACCACGAAAGTTTAAAACCAAAACCAGCTATTCCAACTAAAATATCTTCTTTTGAAATTAATGATGAAGATGTGAGTACTTTCAACAAGTATTTCGGAACAAAAATTGATGTGAAAGTTGCCGGAAACGGAAAAGGAAAAATCACAATTCCTTTTCATTCTGAAGAAGACTTCAACAGAATTATAAAATTAATAGAAGGGTAGTGAATAAAATCATTTCCATAGGGCTACTGCTTTTTCTTATAGGAAACGCTTCGGTTTTTGCACAAGCAAAAACCGAAGCTGTTTTAAAGCCAAATGACACTTTAAAATCAATAGAAATAGACCCTTTGACACCTGCAAAAGCCGCTTTCTATTCGGCTATATTACCTGGTCTAGGTCAAGCATACAATAAAAAATACTGGAAAATTCCATTAGTTTACGGAGC
>NZ_DASTTN010000425.1:0-6732 GCF_035760125.1 Flavobacterium sp. | reverse complement strand
AATGCAAAATCCTTAGACGACAATCTAGAAGAGCGATTTAGAGTAAAAAGCTGGACCACCAATTACGAGTTGGGTTTTGGGATTGATATTTTTTCAGAATACTTTATATTTTCTCCATCTATTAGAGGGCAATTTGGAATTTCTGACGAATTAATACGTGACAAAGATCCTAACAGTCCTTGGACAGGTAATATTGAGGCTATGAAATCGAGAGGCTTTTTGATTAATTTTACCTTTCACTAAAATTAAGCCACTTTTTAATTTTGTCTTCTGAATTCACTTAGGATAATGGCTGTTGCAGTAGCCACATTTAGACTTTCGGTGATTTGAAGATCTCCAAAACGTGGAATGGTAAGCCTTTTCGTAATCAGTTTTTCTATATTTTCCGAAATTCCGTTGGCTTCATTTCCCATAACAATAATGCCTTCTTGAGGCAAAGTCGTTTTGTAAATGTTTTCACTGTCCATAAAGGTTCCAAAAACAGGTAATTTAGTTTTTGTTATAAAGGTATCTAAGTCAACATAATTGACATTTACTCTCGCAATAGAACCCATTGTGGCCTGAACGACTTTCGGATTATAAATGTCAACCGTCTCTTTTGAGCATATCAGTTGTTGGATTCCAAACCAGTCACACAACCTTAGAATAGTGCCCAAATTACCAGGATCACGGATAGAGTCAAGTGCAACAACAAGTCCAGACTCAATAATTTTGCTCTCTAAGGGAATTTTGAATACTGCTAAACAAGTATTTGGAGTTGACAAAGCGCTAATTTTATTCAACTCATTTTCTGAAATAACACTCCTTTTATTAGAAGTAACATCAGTAAAGTCCTCATTGGTTGTGTAAAGATGTTCTAATTCAAAATTTGATTTTACTAATTCTTGAATTACTTTTACACCCTCGGCAAAAAACAATTGATTTGCAAAACGATGTTTTTTTTGTTGCAAACTGGATATAAGCTTTATTTGGTTTTTACTAAGCATAAAAAAATGTACTTTTGAATTAAATATTCTATAATACGAGTCCCCTCATGAATAAATTTTTTTCTTCCTTTAAAACAAAAAAGCGGTTTGCTGGGTATCTTGGGCAATCCATACTTTTTGAGAAGAAAAAGAATCTTGCAAAAATATCATTATTTATCCTAATTAGCGTTCTTTTCTATGCTTGTAATTCAGAAAAGAGGGTTCCTGCTAGAAAACAGCTTCTTGTTAAAAACGAAATTTTTGAAAACGGTAAATTACTCAAGAATCAAACTATATATGATCAATTGTATCAGCAGCCAAATAGTAAAGTACCTGTAATAGGGTATCGCTTTCTGCTGAATTTATATAATTTGGCCAACCCAAATCCTGATTCTACATTTAATTTAAAATATTTAAACAATAAAAAGAAATACGATAGGGAAGTTAAATGGCTTTCTGCAAAACAAATAGAAGGGCTTCGTAAATCTTTTTGGTATCTTGGGAGACATAATTTTTTAAAAGAAACAGGGGAAGCGCCTGTAATTTTGGATACTATAAAAGCTAAAAAATCACTTACGCGACTTAAAAGTTATTATTTTAACAATGGCTATTTCGACGTAGATGCCACCTATAAGCGAGACTCTTTGGCTCCTAAAAGTGCCCAATTAAAGTACTATTTAACAACTGGGAATCCTTATTTTATTGATTCTTTAAGAACGGCAATTGAAACACCTGCTTTAGACTCTATTTATAAAACTTCAAAATCACTTATCGTTCCGGGAAAACAATATAAAACTGAAGATTTTGAAAGTGAGAAAAATCGAATAACGACTCTTTTTAGAAACCATGGAGCCTACCGTTTTCAGGCTAATTATGTGACTTTTGATATTGATACAATAAATAAAAAAGACAAAGCCAGCATAACTTTGAATGTTGGAGATTATTCCTATCAGGAAAATGATTCTACCAAGACAGAACCATTTAAATTGTATAAAATCAGCGAGATTAAAATCTACACCGATTATAAGACTGAAAGACATAATTTGGCAATTAAAGACAGTGTGACCTATAATAACATGAATTTGTACGGTTATGAAAAAATAAAATACCGTCCGCATGCTATAACAGATGCTGTTTTTTTAACTAAGGGAAGTCTTTTTAATGATAATAAAACTGTTTTGACTACTCGGTATTTGAATAATCTAAAGGTGTTTAATTATCCAACCATTCAATATCAGGTTGATCCTAAAGACACATTGGGTCAATCCTTAATTGCCAAAATTTATTTAACTCCACGTAAAAAATACAGTTTTGGCTATACTTTGGATGTTACCCATTCGAATATAGAAGATTTTGGGATTACTGGTAGTATTACTGAAACAATAAGAAATGTTTTTAATGGTGCTGAAACCTTAGAGCTTTCGGCAAGAGGAAATATAGGGGCTTCAAATGATATTGCTGATTCAAATGATAGTTTTTTCAATGTTTCAGAATATGGCTTAGATGCGAAACTAAACTTTCCGCGAATTCTATTTCCCATTAAAACGGAAAAAATAATTCCGAAAAGCATGATACCATCCACGGTTGTTAGTCTAGGTCTTTCCAAGCAAACCAATATTGGATTAGATAAAGAGAATTTTACAGGATCGCTTTCTTATAATTGGACTCCTAAAAAGAACACTACCACGAGATTTGACCTTTTGAATTTTCAGTATGTTCGTAATTTGAATCCCGAAAATTATTTTAATGTTTATAATAGTTCCTACGATGCTTTAAATGACATTGGGAAAACATATAATACCAATCCAACTTATGTTGATGACCAAAATAATTTGATTATTGAAAGCGGGACCTCTGGTTTCACAAAAGATGTTTTAACGTTACAGACAGTTTTGCGACCAGATGATCAAGAATACCAAGACGTAAGCAATATTGAACAACAAAGGATAAGACTTACGGATAATGATTTTATTTTGGCTACTAATTTTAATTTTACCAAAACAAGTAAGAAAGATTTACAAGACAATACCTTTTATACTTTTAGAACCAAAATTGAATCTGCTGGAACATTACTATCTTTAATTTCAAACGTAAGTAATATACCTAAAAACGGAAATGGGAATTATGAAATTTTTAATTTGGAATACTCGGAATATATAAAAACAGAATTTGATTATATTAAACATTGGAATGTAAATAAGGCAAATGTTTTTGCGATGAGAGCTTTTTTCGGTATCGCCATTCCTTATGGAAACTCTAATTCAATTCCTTTTTCAAAGAGTTATTATGCGGGTGGAGCCAATGATAATAGGGCTTGGCAGCCTTATAATTTGGGACCGGGAAGTAGTTCCTTTTCTAATGACTTTAATGAAGCCAATATGAAAATTGCAATCAGTGGAGAGTACCGATTTCTAATTACTGGAAAATGGAATGGAGCTCTTTTTGCTGATGCCGGGAATATTTGGAATGTTTTGGATGTGGTTAACTATGAGCCTGCAAAATTTAATTCGATAGAAGATTTAAAAGAAATGGCTTTGGGTACTGGATTTGGTGTACGATATGATTTAGGTTTTTTTGCTGTTAGGGTCGATATGGGATTCAAAACATACAATCCCGCCTTAGAAATGGGCGATAGATGGTTCACTCAATATAATTTTGCAAATTCAGTATTTAATTTTGGTATCAATTACCCTTTCTAAGTGCTAATTAATTCTTATTTTTGCAAATTATAATCTAAAAACTAAAAAAAAACAATTAAAAGAAAAATTACAATGGCACACAATATCAAACCCGGAGTGGCTACAGGAGATCAAGTACAAGAGATTTTCAATTACGCAAAAGAAAAAGGATTTGCACTTCCTGCTGTAAACGTTGTTGGATCAGACACAATTAACGGAGTATTAGAAACTGCAGCTAAATTAAAAGCACCAGTTATTATTCAATTTTCTAATGGTGGAGCACAATTTAATGCTGGGAAAGGACTTTCTAATGCTGGAGAAAAAGCCGCTATCGCAGGTGGTATTGCTGGAGCAAAACACATTCATACATTAGCAGAAGCATACGGAGCAACAGTTATTTTGCATACTGACCACTGTGCTAAAAAATTATTACCTTGGATTGATGGATTGTTGGATGCTTCAGAAGCGCATTTTGCAGCAACTGGAAAACCATTATTTTCTTCTCACATGATTGATTTATCTGAAGAGCCAATCGAAGAAAACATCGAAATCTGTAAAGGTTATTTAGAAAGAATGAGCAAAATGGGAATGACTCTAGAAATCGAACTTGGAATCACTGGAGGTGAAGAAGACGGTGTAGATAACTCTGATGTTGATAGCTCAAAATTATATACTCAACCGGAAGAAGTTGCTTTCGCTTACGAAGAATTATCAAAAGTTAGCCCAAGATTTACAATCGCTGCCGCTTTTGGTAATGTTCACGGTGTTTACAAACCAGGAAACGTAAAACTGACTCCAAAAATCTTAAAAAATTCTCAAGATTTTGTACAAAATAAATTCAACACAGGACACAATCCAGTTGATTTTGTTTTCCACGGTGGATCTGGTTCAACATTAGAAGAAATCAGAGAAGGAATTAGCTACGGAGTTGTAAAAATGAACATTGATACTGATTTGCAATTTGCATTTACCGAAGGTATTCGTGACTTTATGGTAAACAATATTGATTATCTTAAAACTCAAATTGGTAACCCAACTGGTTCTGATTCTCCGAACAAAAAGTACTACGATCCAAGAAAATGGTTGCGTGAAGGTGAAGTAACTTTCAATACAAGACTTGAGCAAGCATTTGCTGATTTAAATAATGTGAATACACTATAATTTTTTACATTTCGGATTTTAGGTTTCAATGCGAAATCTAAAATTCGAAATTTTGATCTAAAATAATAAAAAATGGCTTGGTTTAAAAGAAAAGAAAAAGGAATCACTACGGCTACTGAAGACAAAATGGATATTCCAAAAGGGCTTTGGTACAAATCACCTACAGGGAAAATTATCGACGCTGAAGAATTAGCTCGTAATCTATTTGTAAGTCCCGAAGATGGTTTCCATGTTAGAATTGGGAGTGAAGCCTATTTTGATATTTTATTTGACAACAATGAGTTTGTTGAATTAGATAAAAATATGACTTCTAAAGATCCATTGCATTTTGTTGATACCAAGAAATATGCAGATCGATTAAAAGAGGTTATGGATAAAACCCAACTTAAAGATGCAGTGCGCACTGGAGTTGGAAAATCCAAAGGGAGAGAATTAGTAATTTGCTGTATGGATTTTGCCTTTATCGGTGGATCTATGGGGGCAGTTGTAGGAGAAAAAATTGCAAGAGGAATTGATCATGCGATCAAAAACAGATTGCCTTTCGTAATGATATCCAAATCTGGTGGTGCCAGAATGATGGAAGCTGCTTATTCTTTAATGCAATTGGCAAAGACATCTGTAAAATTGGCACAACTAGCCGAAGCTAAATTACCTTATATATCACTTTGTACGGATCCAACTACTGGAGGAACAACTGCTTCTTATGCAATGTTGGGAGATATCAATATTTCTGAGCCAGGTGCCTTAATTGGTTTTGCTGGTCCACGTGTGGTAAGAGATACAACAGGTAAAGATTTACCGGAAGGATTTCAAACTGCCGAGTTTCTTCTCGAACATGGTTTCTTGGATTTTATTACGCCTAGAAAAGAATTGAAAGATAAGATTAACTTATACATCGATTTGATTCAAAACAATGATATTAGATAAATGAAAATCCCGAGCAATCGGGATTTTTTTTATAACTAACTTTTTGGTTTGTTATTTTTAAGTTCTTTTTCGGCTATTTTAAACACCAGTTTTTCTCTCCATTTGGCATAACGACCTTTGAAGGTTACTTTTATGGCACTGTCTACTGCGCCGTGCATGAACAAACTCCAAACACTAGCCATTTTACGAGTAATAGATCGATCCCATGCACGAAGCGTTAGGGAGAAAGAGCCATCAATATAGCGCATCCAGTGCCACATTCCCGTTGGCATAAACAACGTGTCGCCATGTTCTAGGAAAACTTCATAACCTTCAACTCCTTTTAGAGCAGGGAATTTTTCGAAATCAGGATTAGCAACATCATAATCTTCTAAGGCATAAGTGGTGTTAGGAATGCAATAAAGTCTTTTTTTCCATTTATTATCAAATAATATAATGTGTTTTCTTCCTCCAAAATGAGTATGGAAAAGATGAGGTAAGTCGATGTCATAATGTAAAAAGGTGATGGCCCGGGAGCCTCCAAAAAACATAGCAGGCATGCTTTCGATAAATCCGCCCATTAAGTCTTTTGGAACTTTTACATCATTAAGTAATTCGGGTTTGTGTTTGAAAAGATTAAAGAAAAAAATACGCAAGTCTGTAGGTTCTCTTTTTATTAAATCCAGATATTCGCCAAATTTCATACTGGCGATAGAGGCATTGATCACTTTGGTTGGATCTGCTTTGGAATTATCCACTAGTTTTACTTCAATATCTCCAGCAATTTGCTTGAAATAATCGGTTGACCATTTTTCTCTTGCAGGCCAATCCTTGGTTAAACCTTTTATAATTAATGGCTTTCTTTTATCTAAATAGTTTTTTTTAAATTCTTCTCTAGAAATAGACTCAACAGTATCAACAGGTTTTAGGATAAAGCTCATTTATTTATTAGTTTAAATATGTATGCTTAAAAATACCTAATTATTTTTAAGCATCAAAATTTACAATTAAATAACAAAAAT
>NZ_DASTTN010000424.1:0-2187 GCF_035760125.1 Flavobacterium sp. | reverse complement strand
TCGACATAATAACGTTTAGTTAACTCCACTAATTGTGCTAAATTCTTATTTTGGTTTTTACTGTTTTCTTTGAATTTTTCTAATTTCTGAATAAAATCTTCGTCTTTAATTTTATTGTTTAATTCATTCAGTTCATCCAATAATTTTTTATTTTTATCCAATTCCTTCTCAGTATTATCTAAGCGTTTTTGTAATAATTCTTTGGTTTCATCTTTCTGCTGAGGATTTGATTTATCCAAATTGTTTTTCATCTTATTGGCAAACTCCTTCATCAATTCATTTTGCTGTTGCTGTTGCTTAACAAAATCTTGAATCTTTTGACGATCATTAAAATTTAAACCTTCTTTTTCTTTATTCGTTTGTTGTAGTTTTTCCATTTCAGAAAATTGTTTGTCTTGCTTAGACAATGTTTTTTCCAAACTGTTTATAGCATTGTTTTGTTCCTGAAGAGTGTTATTTAGCTTTTCCTCATCAGACAAAATTCTATTTGAAAACACAGTGGAGCGAGAACTTTTAAAATGATGAATCGCATCATTATCAAAAACCTCAAAATAAAAATCATAGTTCACCCCTTTTTCAACATCTAGATTACTTGGAAAATTAAAAACAATTTGATCAAAAGTATCATGCTTAACAGCGATTGTTCCACGTTTGGCACTAAGTGGTTTTCCAGATTCATAGTAAACTATTTGCAACTTAGATAACCCATAATCATCTCCTACTTGACCAACAAAATAAGAGCTTTCAACACTCAAACTATCTGGAGCTTTGGCAATATTGATAGTCGGAAACTGATCTTTAACAACATTTAGCTGATAATTCAATTTTTCAAAGTTTTTTACTTCATTATTTGATGTAATAATTTGATATTCTGTATTTTGAACAATATTTTTAGTCAAATTAAACGCATTATCACTCTTAGCAAATGGAAAAGCCTGCAAATCATTTTTCCAAATCACATATTGGGTCGCATTTGTATTCATTACCCAAGTAACTTGAGTTCCTTCGGGAATAATGCCATTACCTGTTCCTTTTACAATAGTGCTTTTCAAATTCAAATAAGCAGGATAAACAAACTTCATCTCAAAATTTGAAATAGTTGGAACTGCAATCACTTTCAATTCATAGTCTGGTGAAACAACTGAATTAGCTTCCAAACGAAAAGAAACATTTTCCATAGGTTTGGCTATTTTAAATTGATATTCTCCAGGATGAATGGTTTCAAGATAATAGCTTTCATCTCCTATAAAAATCATAACATTTTCGGGAACTATAGCTCCATCTGATTTAATATGCAAAACAAAATCTTTGCCCTGTTCTGTAATCAAATTAGAATTTAAAACAGTGAATTTAAAAGGAGCAGGTGGAGAAAATGTCGAGTTGAAATGCACTACCCTATTCAAACTTTGAGAAATAATACGACTGTTTCCTGACAGAAAGAAGAAAAGTAAAAAAAGAATTGGTAAAATAGCTAAAGGCAAATATTTTCTATTGGTACTAAAATCAATCGCTTTTCCAAAAGGGATTGGACGTAAAGAGTTAGCTTTTTGTTCTATCGAAGCCAATAATAATTCTGAATTATAAGCAGAAATATCAGATTTTAAAAGCTGTAAATAATTTGTCAATGTATCATTTACCTCCGAAAAATGACTTCCAATAATAATAGAAGCCTGTGTATAATCAATTCCCTTTTTAAATTTTAAAATTTTAAAGATTGGAAACAGTATAAAACGAAGTAATAAAAACAATTCAACTGCAATAAAAAACCAAAACAAGAATATTCTACTCTTAGGTTTTAACCAAAGGAAATACTCAATAAAGAGAGTAAAAAGGAAATAGATTAATCCAAGCCCAACAAAAAATATAATGCCACGAATTAATTCATTTGTATAATACTTCTTTATAAAAGCTTCTAACTTTTGATGTATCGAATATGACTTTTCCAAAATTTCCGTATTAATTTAATAACCAATAAAAGTAATAATTTTAATGCTTACTAAAAGGTAAATAAAACATAATATTAAAGCGTTGAAGAAACACAAATTACAGTTACCAAAAGGACGAATTGAAATTGTATATTTGCAAAAAATTTACAATAATGTCTAAACCAGTTCGTGTGCGTTTTGCACCAAGTCCAACAGGACCTTTACATATTGGCGGAGTACGTACCGCTTTATTTAATTATTT
>NZ_DASTTN010000423.1:0-6653 GCF_035760125.1 Flavobacterium sp. | reverse complement strand
ACCAAGTCCTTGCTCCTCAATTCCCGCAGCTGCTGGTTCTGCACCAACGTACTGGTTGGGATCCGCAGCACCGTGTGTTTTACCAAAGGTATGCCCCCCAGCAATAAGTGCAACTGTTTCTTCGTCATTCATAGCCATACGGGCAAAAGTCTCCCTAATATCAATCGCTGCAGCAAGTGGATCAGGGTTTCCGTTTGGTCCTTCTGGATTCACATAAATCAAACCCATTTGAACGGCAGCCAGCGGATTTTCCAATTCGCGGTCACCTGTATACCTTTTATCATCCAACCATTTTCCTTCGGATCCCCAATAGATATCTTCATTAGGTTCCCAAACATCGGCTCGTCCTCCACCAAATCCAAAAGTCTTGAAACCCATGGACTCGAGCGCACAATTTCCAGCAAGAATCATTAAGTCTGCCCATGAAATTTTTTTGCCATATTTCTGTTTGATAGGCCATAACAGTAAACGTGCTTTATCAAGGTTTACATTATCAGGCCAACTGTTCAGCGGAGCAAATCTTTGAGTACCTGCCCCACCACCACCGCGACCGTCCGCGATACGGTATGTACCAGCGCTGTGCCAAGCCATTCGGATGAAGAACGGTCCATAATGACCATAGTCAGCAGGCCACCAGTCTTGGGAATCGGTCATTAATGCGAAAAGATCTTTCTTAACTGCTGCTAAATCAAGACTCTTAAAAGCCTCAGCATAGTCAAACGCCTCCCCCATAGGATTGGACAGCGAGGAATGCTGACGAAGAACATTTAATTTTAACTGATTTGGCCACCAGTCATTGTTTCTTGTGCCTGATCCGGCACTTTGTTTTGAACTGGCTCCTGAAAACGGGCATTTGCCTTCTCCGTTTGAATGTCCATTCTGATTTTCGTTATTTTCCATAATGTGATGATTTTTAAAAACTTACTCACGAATTTACCAAAATTATTTTTATCTAAATTATTTTTTCGATAGATAAAAATTATAGTTATAGTACAAAATCACAGTTTAGAATAATTCTGAATTTGATCAAAATACCTTTTTTATTTGTAATTTAGTTAAGTAAAATTCACAGTATCAAACCACAATCTTTAATGAAAAAATCAACAACATTAAACGGGAAAGCCGAAAACCAATTAGAGTAGGCATCAATAAATAAAAATAATAAAATGCTACAATTAATCGTACTCTATCCGCAACCCGTCAATGTGCAACAATTTGAAGTTGATTATGCAAGCCATTTAGCATTACTTCATGAAAAAACTGGACTTCCCACAACTGTAAAACCTTATACGCTTACAAAATTTCTACCCACTCCAGATGGTGCACAACCTTTCTACCAAATGTTTACAATGCCTTTTGAATCGCCTGAAGCATTACAAACAGCGATGTCATCAGTGGGCATGCAGGAAGTAGCAGCAGATGCCAACCGAATTTCCACAGGTGGACTGCCAACTATTTTAATTGGAAGTTGATAATTAAACCACTTAAAAACGATTGATATGAAAACTGATTTAAAATCCGTTGATGAATATATAGCAACATTTCCAAAAGATATACAATCCCTTTTGGAAAACGTTCGCAAGACCATTATTAAAAAAGCGCCCGAAGCCGTAGAAAGCATATCGTATGGAATGCCTGCCTACAAAACTCACGGAAAACCATTGGTCTATTTTGCGGGCTATAAAAAACACATTGGCTTTTATGCAACGCCAACTGGACACACGGAGTTTGCCAATGAACTTTCCAATTATAAACAGGGAAAAGGCTCTGTTCAGTTTCCTGTTAGCCACCCAATCCCATACTGGCTCATAGAGCAAATCGTTGTGTTTAGGGTAAAAGAAAATGAGATGAAATATAGTAAACATTAAGTGGCTAAGTTGCAGAAACACTCAGTTTCTAAGTTTTAGTAAAAAAAATTAAAAAATTATTTTACTTAGTATCTTAGCATCTCAGAAACTTAGTATCTAAAAAAAACTATGGAACATAAAGCCAAATCAATCAGACCGTTTATCGGTTCTAAGAACTTTCAAACTTCCCGAAGCTTTTATCAAGACTTAGGTTTTAAGGAAATTATATTGGGGGCCAATTTCTCTTATTTTGAAACCAAGGGAATTGGGTTTTATTTACAAGACGCCGATGTCAAAGACTGGATAGACAACACTATGCTTTTTTTGGAAGTCGAAAATGTAAACCAATTTTGGACTGAACTTTTAGATTTGGACTTGCCTTCAAAATACGAAAATGTAAAATTAGTTCCCATCCGTGAAATGGATTGGGGCAAGGAATGTTTTATTCACGACCCATCTGGAATTCTTTGGCACATTGGGGAGTTTTATAAATAGAAAATATTTTTTAGGACATATCTAAATGATTAGGAGCTTATTCCTGCTATCAGCTTGTATCTTTTTGCCTCGTAAAAAACGAGACAAAAAGTATACCGCTTCTATCAAGCCTAGCATTCAATTTTTATCATCAAAGTCAAACACAACTTCATTGGACACTCTAAATGTGATTAGCTAGTACTCCATTCGCTTCGCTCGGATAATTCGTTCTTCAAAAAACAAAACAACAATCTTCTCACTTCCCTACTTAGTTTTCCATAAGTATTCCATACTATTTTAATTCCAAAATCCCTTATATGCAGGAATTGCGTGAAGGATGGAAGCGGCATCTCCCGATTTAGAAAAACAAGGCTTTTTTGCCGTAGTTTTTCTAAATCGGGAATACAGCGGACAGCCTGACCTCGTTGCTGCAATAATTATATTGTGTATCAAAATGTTGTGCAACGAGGACACGCCCAAATCAAACTACGTATTTATTCAGAATTCAGACAGTTGTAATTAAAAATGATTCTATTTTAGAAAAAAAATAAAAATTAAGTATTTAAATTAAGTATTTATACGTATGTTTGCGTAGTAATACTTAATTAACAGATTATGATTAATGTAATAGTAGTCGGAAACGGCATGGTAGGTTATAAATTTTGCGAGAAATTCATTTCGAAATCTGGGCAAGAAAATTATCAAATTACAGTATTTGGAGAAGAGCCAAGACGCGCCTATGACAGAGTTCACTTGAGTGAATACTTTGCAGGGAAGAGCGCTGATGATTTGTCTTTATCAACGACATCATGGTATGAAGAGAATAATATCATATTAAACACTTCGGAGTTAATTACAGATATCAACAGAGAGAAAAAAACAATACATACTCACTTAGAAAAAACATATGAGTATGATTACTTAGTTTTGGCTACAGGATCAGCTGCTTTTGTACCGCCAATTGACGGGGTTGAAAAAGAAGGAGTGTTCGTTTATCGAACCATCGAAGATCTTGATGCTATTATGACCTACGCCAAAAAAATAAAAGCCAACGGTGCTACCGAAGCTGCTGTTCTTGGAGGTGGTTTATTAGGACTTGAAGCTGCTAAAGCGGTACGTGATCTAGACTTAAATGCACATGTGGTGGAATTTGCCCCACGATTGATGCCAAGACAGTTAGACCAAGCAGCAAGCGATATGTTGCAATCCAAAATTGAAGAGCTTAATATAGGGATTCATCTTAATAAAGCAACCCAATACATAGATGGGGAAGAAAGCATAAAGGGGATGATGTTTGCCAATGATGAATTATTAAAGGTTGATATGTTGGTTATATCTGCAGGAATTAAGCCTCGCGACGAACTAGGAAGAGTTTCAGGACTTGAAGTAGGCGTTAGAGGCGGAATCGTGGTCAATAATAAAATGCAGACATCTGATCCTAACATCTTTGCCATTGGTGAGGTTGCTTTATACAACCAAATGATTTATGGTCTTGTAGCTCCAGGCTACGAAATGGCAGATGTTGCCGCCGAGCAAATCCTTAAAGGGGATAAAACGATGAGAGAAACCATCGATATGTCTACTCAATTGAAATTAATTGGAGTTGAAGTTGCGAGTTTTGGTGATCCTTTTATCGAAAATGAAGATGTTACAGCAATTGTTTATGAAAACAAATTCAGTGGCATTTACAAAAGAATCAATGTCACCAAAGACGGAAAAACACTCTTGGGAGGAATTCTTGTAGGAGATTCATCAGACTATAACGGATTATTTCAAATTTACGCCAATGCAATGGCCTTGCCTGCAAATCCAGAAGATTTAATTTTGGGTTCACGCGGAGGCGAAGGCTCTACACTTGGAAGCGCGTCCGATTTACCGGATACTGCGGTAATCTGTTCTTGTGAAAACGTTACCAAAGGCGCTATCTGCTGTTCGATTCTTGATGGAACTGCAAATACATTTGGAGATGTCGTAAAATTAACCAAAGCCACTTCAGGTTGTGGGGGATGTAAACCAATGGTAGCTGACTTAGTAAAAGCAGCGCAAAAATCTATTGGAAAAGAAGTAAAAGAAAGCATTTGCGAACACTTTAATTATACCAGACAAGAATTATTTGATCTTGTAAAAATCAATAAATACACTAATTATTACGAAGTAATCGACCATCATGGAAATGGAGATGGATGCGAAATTTGCAAACCCGTTGTAGCTTCTATTTTCTCTAGTATTTATAATGACACTGCCAACAAACACGTAACTACACAAGATACAAATGACAGATATCTGGCTAACATTCAAAGAAACGGAACCTATTCTGTTGTGCCAAGAATTGCAGGTGGCGAAATCACTCCTGAAAAATTAATCGTCATTGGAGAAGTAGCTAAACAATTTGATTTATATACCAAAATAACTGGCGCACAACGTGTCGATTTATTTGGCGCTCAATTAGATGACTTGCCAAAAATCTGGAAAGTATTAATAGATAATGGTTTTGAAAGCGGCCATGCTTACGGAAAATCTTTAAGAGCTGTAAAAAGTTGTGTTGGTAATACTTGGTGCCGTTATGGAATGGATGACAGTACAACTTTTGCCATCGAATTAGAAAACCGTTACAGAGGAATTCGTTCTCCGCATAAATTAAAAGGTGGAGTATCCGCCTGTATTAGAGAATGTGCCGAAGCTAGAGGGAAAGATTTTGGAGTAATTGCTGTAGAAGGTGGATGGAATCTTTATATCTGTGGTAATGGTGGCGCCAATCCGAAACACGCTGTCCTTTTAGCAGAACAAATAGACAAAGAAACAGTTTTCAAATACATGGATCGTTTCCTTATGTATTATATCCGTACCGCAGGACCATTGGTTAGAACTTCTACTTGGTTGGAAAAACTTGATGGAGGATTGGATTATCTAAAAGAAGTAATCATCCACGATCGCATAGGAATTTGCGAAACATTGGAAGCAGAAATGGAAAAATTAGTTGGAACATTCGAATGTGAATGGAAACAAGTACTTGAAAAACCAAGATTGATGAAACGTTTCAGTCACTTTGTTAATTCAGATGAGAAAGACGATAACATAGAATACGTGCCGTTAAGAGACCAAAAAATGCCTAGACCTTGGTAAAATGCCAAATTTTCGAAGAAGGACAATTAAAAAATCAAAAATAACTTTTCCGCTCTCGGCTCTGCTAATCCTCATAGTGGGGCTGGGATCAGAAAACAAAACTAAATCCCATGGAAGAACTATTAAGCCAATACGAAACCGTAAACCTAAGCGCAGTAAAAGTTTGGTTCAAAGCTGGAAACATCAAAGATTTTCCAAGTAACAGAGGTGGTTGCATTAAATACAAAACTAAACAAATTGCAATTTTTAACTTCGAAAGAAGAAACGAATGGTACGCTTGCCAAAATGCCTGTCCCCACAAAATGGAAATGGTTTTATCGAGAGGAATGACCGGTTCTGCAGATGGAGTTCCAAAAATTGCCTGTCCGATGCATAAAAAAACATTTTCATTAGTCGATGGTTCCAATCTAAACGGTGAAGATTACAAAATTGCAACTTATCCAGTAAAAATCGAAGGAGATGAAGTATTCGTTGGGTTTTTAGAATAATGTATGTATATTTGAACATATACTATTCCAAATGAAAACTATCCCCTTCTTAAACGCCAGTGCGTGGATTGATGCCGAAAACGAAGCCGATCCAAACAACGAAATTTACCAAGACGTAACCTACCCAAAAGAGTTATTATACTCCGATCGAATGTATGAAAGACTGATGATTTTTCAGCCTGACGCGTCGGAAGCCGTTCAAATAGCAGCCAAAGCACAACACATTTGCCGTTGGAAAATAGCAAGAGAATCCTATCCCATGGACCGTGTGGGATATTTGAAATGGAGGGAGGATTTAAAAAAATTCCACGCCAAAATGACTTCCGAAATCTTAAAAAAAGCAGGATATGAAGATGACTTCATTGATCGTGTTTCTTTTTTGATTGAGAAAAAATTACTTAAAAAAGACGAAGAAACCCAACTGTTGGAAGACGTTATTTGTTTAGTGTTTTTAGAATTTTACTTAGACCCATTCGTTCACAAACACGATACCGAAAAACTGAAAAACATTATTCTGAAAACTTGGAATAAAATGTCGGATAAAGGACACCAGGAAGCGTTGAAAATAGACTATACCCCAGAAAACCTTCAATTGATAAAAGACTCGTTGGGATTGTAGATCGCTCTTTAAAATTGGTAAATAAAAAACTGAAACTCAAGTTTAAAAAACAGTTACGGTCTTCTATATGAAAAAAAAATCCAAAGTATCTTTTGATAAAAT
>NZ_DASTTN010000422.1:0-5175 GCF_035760125.1 Flavobacterium sp. | reverse complement strand
CCAGATTGAATCGCCATAGCCGAGGCTTTACCAAAATCTTTATTTACGGTATAAATATTGGCATTCGTAACAATAGTATCTACAGCAATCTTATTTTTTTGATTACAAGAAACCAATAAAATCAATAAAAGCAAAAAAGAAATTTTCTTCATAATAAACAGTTTAGTTATTGGAGCTAATATAAAAAAAAGAGCTCCAATAAACTGTAAATTACAGAATGAATTGTTTAAAAGAAAAAACTATAAAATTTCCTCTATTATATATTTGGTAGTATTAATCTCAAAAGCAAACCCAACTTTATTCCCCATCAATTTATTTCCAAGCGGGGATTGTGGAGACAAAGCAATGATATTGATACCGTCAACACTTATTTTAGGAAGGGCAAGACTCAGGTACAAATAAATCCCATTAGCTTTTACCAAACTTCCCAAAATAATAGTTTCTGCCACAACCGAGGAATCCAACTTATCCAAAACTGCTTTTTGAGCCAATACTTCCTTGAGTTTTGTATTGAGTTTTTCCTGTTCAATATGCATCATAGACAAGGCTGTTTCGTGCTTGTCGCCTGCTGAACCTTTTGCATCGTTTTTTGAATCTTCAGTCAAAGCCGCAATCATATCCCTGAAAGCGTCTATTCTATCTTGAACTAATTGATGGTAACGATGGTATATTTTTTGTTTGAAAGTCATACTTAAAAAAAGATTAAAACACAAAGTTCACAAAGAAGTCACGAAGATCACAAAAAATTTAAAACTTTGCGAACCTTGTGTGTTCTCAGTGAACTTTGTGGTTAAAAAATTAAAAATCAAATTTATAATTTGCTCCCAACATCACTTGAAAACCTTGAACTGGATAATTCAACCATTTTTCATATCCATTATTCATAATATTATTGGCTTTTAAAAAGGTAGTAAACCTTTCGCTGTATTTGTATCGAATATTGGCATTCAAATCAAAATAACCGTCCAATGTGATTGGTCCTGGAGCAGTAACATAAACTATATCGGTATTTAGTTGCTGGTCTTTACGTTCGCCTACATAAAACAAATTTATACCGGCAAACCATTTTTCGGTAACCATAAAATCAACTTTGGAATTCAATTGAAGTTCCGGCAAATTCCAAGCTTCTCCTTGTATTTTATTAGAATAACTATTAATAGTTGCATCAGCTTCTACTGTAACACCTTTGGCTAAATCCGCTTTAATTTCTCCGTAAAGACGTATGGTTTTCATATCATCATAAATTACTTGAAAAGAATTCCCAAAAGCGTAATTGGCATTTGTATCTTTTTCATTGTAATCATTGCTTCGAAACAATGCTTTGTTTTCATCATATATGTATGAAGCTTTTACATCATAACTCACAGTGCTGGCCAATTTTCCCTTTAAACCTGCATGAACATCATACAATTCATTCGTTGGTTTAATCTCCAATGTAGGAGAAACAAAAGGATTCGCGTCAACAAAATCTTTATAGGTATTTTGTCCCAAGTTCCCAATAGCACTTGTATAAAATATCATCAAATCACCCACAACATTATACGAAGCAGTAACCGATGGATAAACATAAAACTTATTGCTTGTGTTATTCTTACCCATACTGTAAACCAAGCCTGCACCAATATCGATCGTCCAATCGTCTCTTTTCATAACAAAACTTGGCACTATCCCCAAATTTGTAAAGCCGTATTTAATGTCTGCTGTATTTGTTCCTGAATAATCACTCTTAAAACTGCCATCAATATAATCGACAAACACTTTGGTTTTTATTGCTTCATCCAAAACATCAAACTTAAAAGTTGGTGCTAATAAAAATCGATTCTCCGCCGAACTATATGCATCCGAAAAGTGAGTAAGTTCAAGTTTAACATCTTTCAAAAGGGCTTCTTCAAAAACCAGTGAACCTCCTGCTGTAATTGTATTATATGATTGTTGTGGATTAATACCATTAATCAAAGCCATACTTTCTGGAAGAGTTAATGTATTTCCAAAATCGGCAGGCAATCCATACCAATTGTAAATTTGATTCTGGTAACCCAGTTTTATATTCCAAGACATTTCTTGTTCGTTTGATCCATAAATCAAATCGATTTTGGTGTCATAATAGGAATCGTCCAGCGTAATATCTTTTATACCTCCCTGGGAAGAATTATGGCGAAACATTCCTCCTATATATTCATTATTATTAAGATCTTCGTTTACATATAATTCGGCATTCAAAGAACCATAATTTCCAATTCCGAAAGTTGCATAATTTTTAAACAAACGTTCTTGCTTTGCTTTCTCAACTCCTTGTGCATTTCCTTTGGAAGGAGAAAAAGTTGAAGCCACAGGAAAAGGCAAAACAGAATATTTCACACTTTCTTTTTTGGCATTTTCATCATTTGTAATCACCGGAACTTCTTTTACTTTGAAAGCATCAGAAATTGTCGGTGTATATGGCTTTACCACATTTACCACCTCTGTTCCTATATTATCCTGTTTATTTTGAGCAAAAGATAACTGAGAAAGTAACAAGAGGAAAATCCCTATCCTAATCCTCCCACCAACTTCCTCCAAAGAAGGAGTTGAGGACATTGATTGCTTATTCATGAATGTTTTTATGTTTTTAATTATCATCTTTTCTCTTTTTCTATCTCCTGTTTTCTGCATTATACTTCCCATTCGCCTTTTGCAATGAATTGTGTTTTCCCTCCTATTTTGATGTCAAAATAATCCCCTGTCAATTTCCCATCAAAATAAATTCTCGAAGGCCTATTGATAAAATCTCCTTGATGATTGACTATTTTAATTTCTGCTGAATGATATTTCAAAAGAAAAGCCTGCAGACAAGTACTTGCACTTCCAGTCGCTGCATCTTCCAAAATTTGATTATGCTCAACATATAACATTCTGCTGTAAAGTTTCCCTTGATCAAAACAATAGAAATACAATGCTCTATGATTTGTTTTGCAATGAGCCAAAAGCCATTCTTTCATTTTAGCCAATTCAAGAGTTAAATCTTCCAAAGCTTTTTTACTTTTAAGCGAAATAATCACAAACGCGCTTCCTGTAGTCACTTCCTGAATCGGAAATTCATCATCAAAATCGGCAAAGTTTAAATTAGTGAAAGACAAAAAACTTTCCTTTGAAAAAACATCCCAAAATTGAGGCTGAGCTGCATGTAGCCAAACCAAATCTCGGGATTGCTGAATTGGAATTTCACCAATTGGAACCGATAATTTAAAATTTCGAGGTTGACTTTCGACTATTTTATTCATCAAAACCCAAGATGTCCCTATAACTGGATGACCTGCAAACTGCATTTCGTGTTCTGCAGTAAAAATTCGAATTGATGCACTGTTATTTTCGGGGTGAATGGCAGTAATAAAAGTGCTCTCAGCGAAGTTAATTTCACGTGCAATTTTTTGCATCTCTTCTGTACTCAGTCCATCGGCATTCAAAAAAACTGCCAGTTGATTTCCGGCATATTTTTCCTCTGCAAAAACATCTACTATATAAAAAGGTAATTTCATTCAGCTTTTCTATTTAGTAATTGATGAATTTGTTTTGGCTTCCTCAGTTTTTATTCTGTTCAATTCAGTTTTAGCTTCTTCAACCACATCGGAATAGTCCGTGAAATTTTCAATCACATTGTCCAAAACATAGGTCGCCTGATAACTATCTTTTAAACCATAATAATTCTTTGCCATCAGAATCAAACCTTTGGCTCCAAAATAGCGGTAGCTTGAATAATTTTTGGCTAATTTTTGAATCGCAGTATTCGAAATCTCGAATTTTCCTTCTTTATTTTTAAAATAAGCATCATAATACAATGCTTCAGCAGCAAGCTCTCCTTTACTCACCGTTAGTAATTTTGCGTAAGCAATTTTAGCTTTAGCTTCATCACCAGACTGCATCGCAGAACGGGCAACGATGATTTGGGCATCACTTTTTACATTTTCCTCCGCTTTTGGATTCGCCAAAACCTTATCGGCATAAACCACCGAATTTGGATAATCCTTTGTCTCATAATAACATTTCATCAAATTCGCTTGTGCAAAAGTCTTATTCTGTGGAAAATCTGCTTCTTTTTCTATACGAACCAAAACCGGAATTCCTTTGTCACAATTTTTATCTTTCAAAAATATTTGTGCTAATCGAACCAAAGACTGCTCGGTATATTCGCAACGAGGCTGACTTATCACATACTCATAATTAGGAACCGATTTACTTTCTGAACCTTCAGCGTAAAGCAATTGTGCCAATTGAAAATTAGCTTTCAGTATATGAACTCCATTTGAAAATTTAGCGACATAACTGCTGTATCCCGAAATAGCCTGTTTGGTGTTATTCAGTTCGAATTGTTTCTCGGCAGCCTCGAAAGTATCATTATCCAAATCCAAATCGGTAACCGCCACAAAATCTAATGTACGTACCCAAGTGGCATATTCATCCACTTTTCCGTTATCCACATAAATCAATCGAGCAGTGGAAACCGCTTCGTAAGCTTCGGGAGTTTTAGGAAAATCGGAAGCCACTTTTTTAAATTTACCGAGAGCCAAATCATCACGATCCGAATTGTAATAAATCAATCCTTGGCGCAAAATAGCTCTTGAAGTATAAGAACTATTTTTAAGAGTCGTCACTAATTTATCATAGGCCTTTATAGCCAAGTCCTGTTTGTTTTCGGCCACATATGTATTCCCTAATTCAAACAAAGCGTCATCTTGGTAATCTGATTTTGGATACAATGTCAAAAACGCATTGAGTTCTTCTATTTTTTTGCTGTTTTTCGAAAGAAATCCATAACAAAGCGCTTTTTGGAAATAAGCATAATCAGCATCAACACTTTTGGATTCTATTACCTTAATATAAGCATCCAATGCTGATTGGTATTTGGTTGTTACGAATCGGCAGTCGGCAAGGCGCAAATAAGAATCATTCAAACGAAACTTATCTGTTTTATTATTGTCGATCTGACTTTGGAAAGAATTTCCGGCGGCTTCATATTCTTTCAACTTAAAATTAGCGTAAGCGATATTATAATTGACGTTTTTAAACTCAACTGTTTCTTTGGCTCTTGCCAAATCCGAAAACTGCTGATAACTTAATAAAGCTTCTTTATAATCTTCCAAATTATATTGGGATTCCGCTTTCCAAAAAGAAGCTCGGGCAGTAATAGTGGCATCTTTT
>NZ_DASTTN010000421.1:0-7260 GCF_035760125.1 Flavobacterium sp. | reverse complement strand
AGAAACCACAAACTGGATGTTTAATCAACTTCCAATGTATCAATTGCAAGGGGCTTCGGCTTATAAAAAAGACTTGACCAATGTTAATCTATTGGCGGATCATCTTGATAATCCTCATAAAAAGATAAAATGCATACACGTTGCCGGTACCAATGGTAAAGGTTCTACCTCGCACATGCTGGCTTCCATCCTGCAGGAAGCGGGGTATAAAGTGGGATTATACACTTCACCTCATCTGAAAGATTTTCGGGAACGCATCAAGATTAACGGTGCTGAAATCTCCGAAGATTTTGTTTGCGAATTTATCGAGCAACATAAATCTTTTTTTGAAGAAAACGACATGAGTTTCTTTGAAATGACCGTTGGATTGGCCTTTGATTATTTTGCCAAGGAAAAAGTAGACATCGCTATTATCGAAGTAGGATTGGGCGGAAGACTGGACGCCACAAATATTATCACACCGCTGGTTTCAGTAATTACTAATATTGGTATTGATCACGTTCAGTTTCTGGGCAATACACTGGAATCTATTGCAACTGAAAAAGCTGGAATTATCAAACCCGAAATTTCCGTTGTTATTGGCGAATATACTTCTGAAACGCAACCAGTTTTTTTGGCAAAAGCCGCAGCAAATAAAGCTAAAATCTATTTTGCTTCCGATTTAATTTCTGAAACTTATCCCTCTGATTTAATTGGCGATTATCAAGAGCACAATAAAAAAACCGTTATTCAAACCTTTAAAATTTTAAATGAACAAACCGATTACAAAGTAAGTGACGAAAACATAAAATCGGGTTTGCTTCATGTGATAAAAAATACCGGATTACTGGGAAGATGGCAACAACTGGGTACAAACCCAAAAATAATTTGCGACACGGCACATAACAAAAACGGTCTAGAAATTGTTTTGAAACAAATACAAAAAGAGACTTTTAATCACTTGCATATTGTGCTGGGAGTTGTCAACGACAAAGAGCTAGAAGAAGTATTACCTTTATTTCCAACAAATGCTACCTATTACTTTTGCAAACCGAATATTCCAAGAGGTCTGGACGCATCTTTATTACAGGAAAAAGCATCGAAATTTTCACTAATCGGAAACACACACAACTCTGTTACAGAAGCTTACAATAATGCTCAGAATAATTCTACAAAAAATGATTTTATCTATGTTGGTGGAAGCACCTTTGTGGTGGCCGAATTGCCTTTAAATAAAGAGGTTTAAAAAAAAATTCTTTTTTCTATTAAAAATAAATTAAAATTTCATAACTACTTGACTAACAATTAACTAAATTTATGTGTGTTTTTTGTTAATTAATCACTTAATTTTTAATTTATTATGAGAAAGAGAACTTTTTTTTCGTTGGGAGTGTTAATTTTAACATTCCTTCTAAGTATGGATATCCATGCTCAAGACCCCCCCAAACCTGTATTTATCACAATGACAACCCTACACAGAAATCTAGACACTGACGGTAAAGACTGGAAGGCAACGGAACAAGAGTACTTTGACAAAGTAACGAGCAAAAATGACTTAATAATTGGCTCTGAAATTCTCACCCATTATTACACCGGAAACAGCACAGAAGTCATTATGGTAAATGTCTACAAAACTTGGGATGATATTGAAAAAGCACAAAGCATCTCTGAAGAGCTTGCCAAAAAAGCATGGCCCGATGAAAAAGCAAGAACCGCTTTTTTTGACAAACAACGAAGCTATTATGTTCCCTTTCACTCGGACGAAATTTACGCCTCCATTGAAACAATTGGCACGAAAGAATTCAAAGCATCCTCAAAAGAGCCTATGATTGTTTATATGCGTAAATCTCAAATGTCAATGTCCGGAAAAGGAAAAGGCATGAAGGAATACAATGAAAAAATTACCCTAAAAGACCCTTACATCAAAGGATACTACCCTTTTCGCCATGCTTGGGGATCGGACAGCAGGGATTTTATGGAAGCTTACTTTTATGACTCTTTCGGAGACATAGAAAAATCAAACCAAAAACAAGATGAATTAGCAAAAGCAGCCTGGCCTAAAGAAGCAGACAGCAAAGCTTTTTTTGATGAACTAAGATTAGCTTTCACAGGCACACATGGAGATTATATCTATCATAATTTACCTGGGGCTTCAAAATAAAAAAGAAAATCAGTTCAAATAATGCTTTGGTAAAGTTACAAAGTACTATTTGAACTGATTACTTTTCCAAAAACATATTATGTTTTTTTGTAATGACTAACTTAATCTTTATTTTGAGACGCTGCTTTTTTAGCCTCTTTATCTTTATTCTTAAAATAACCTTTCAATAAAAAACTACTTTGTGCCGCCTTAAGATCTTCATCTAATTTTTCAGAACTGCTTTCTAAGTTCTCTATCGTTTTTTTTAAATTAGCCCCTGATTCTTCATCATGCAACAAAACCCCTATTGCTGAATTGGGATTACTACTGGCCCCCTTTAAATTTTCCATAAATATATTGGCCGTTTTGGTCATTTTTTCCAATTCTGAAACTGATTTTTTAATCGAATTAAAAACAATCGTATCGGTGACCAAATCATTCGCAAGTGACCCCCTTTTATTTAATTTTGCACTAAACTCATTAAGAGAAGCAATTAATTTATCTGCTTTTACAGAGGCGTTATTAAGCGACAAGGCTACTGAATTAATATTGTCATACAAAATATTGTCGTTCAGTAATTTCCCCACTGTCCCTTCATTTGTTGTCAACTTATGGCTGATTTTTTTAAAATCAGTAGTTATAGCTAGAAGATTTTCATTATTTTTCTGTAAAGTATTCATCATATTCTCAGTCGAATAAGTGCTTCCTACTTTCAAAGTATCTCCATCTCTCACCGATTCAGAATTTTCAGTACCACCGTAGATTATTACAACTTTGTTTCCAATAAGTCCATCAGTTCCTATCTTGGCTTTAGCATCTTTAACTATAAACTGTTGCGCTGTGTTTTCGATATCTAGAGTCACCCAAACATTCCTATTTCTACTGATTCTGATATTCCTCACCTTCCCAATTTTAACTCCCGAGAGCCAGATATTGGCTCCTGTCTGCAATCCATTTACCTCATCAAAAACAGAAACTAATTGCATTTTTTTCTTGAAAGTATCGTGAAGATTTCCAACCATAAGAATACCTCCAAACAAAAATATCATGCCTATAAAAATAAATAGACCTACATATAAAGCGCGCTTACTTGATGATTCATTCATGAGTTAAAGTGTAAAATTATAAGAGAAAAATTTTTTGATTTGCTCTTCATCAGTCTTAAAAACGTCTTCAAATGTTCCAATTTTTAAAAATGTTCCATCAATTAGCATAGCAATACGTTCACTAGTGTTTTTTGCACAAGTAAGATCATGTGTAATGATAATAGAACTTGTTTTAAACTTCTGCTGAACTTCAACAATAAGCGCATTAATTTCAGCACAAGTTACAGGATCCAATCCTGCAGTTGGTTCATCATACAACATTATTTCAGGCTTCATAATTAACGTTCTAGCAATACCCAATCTTTTTCGTTGTCCACCGGAAAGCTCTTCGGGATTTCTCTCAATTTTATCAATTAAACCCACCGCATCCAATGCTTCCTCCACGGCATCATTCACTTGTTTTCTGCTAAGATTCTTTACATTCATTGTCAAGGGAAACGATAAATTATCATACACGCTCATACCATCATACAAAGCACTACTTTGAAATGAAAATCCCATATGCAACCGCAATTCATCCAATTGCTTTGGTTTTAATTGATTCAATTGTTTGCCCAACATAGTTACAGTTCCTCTGTCTGGTTTTAATAAACCTGCCAAAATTTTTATCAAAACCGATTTTCCAGAACCAGACCTGCCCAGTACCGCTAAATTTTCTCCTTTTTGAACCGTCAAATCAACGCCTTTCAAAACCTCAAGTTCGCCGAAAGATTTATACAATCCCTCAATTTTTATAACAGTATCTCCCGTGTTACCAAATTGAATTTTATCTCTTTCCATGTCTAAAAATATCTAATCCAATTAACAATTTGCACTATTATTACCTCTTCAAGAAAGATGAGAAATATGGAAAGGATTACTGCTTGATTGGTTGCCTTGCCAACACCTCGAGTTCCATGTGTAGCAAAAAAACCTTTGTAACAACTGACAATCCCAATTGTAAACCCATATACCAAAGCTTTTGTAAGCGATGAAAAAATATCTAAAAAAGAAATATTTGAAAAAGCATTATGATAAAACACTTGCAAACTTGTCGCTTCTTCGCTTGAAACATTGTAATAAGCCCCAAGCAGTCCAACAAAACTGCAATAAAAAGAAAGCATAGGAATAGAGATAGTTGCAGCCAAAACTCTGGTTACTACAAGATATTTAAATGGATTAATAGCCGACACTTCCATTGCATCGATTTGCTCGGTAACTTTCATGGATCCCAGTTCAGCACTAATGCTGGAACCTACTTTTCCTGCGCAAATGAGCGAGGTCACTAAAGGCCCGAGAGCTCTCATTATAGCAATTCCCATTAACGACGGAAGCCAGGATACCGCTCCAAAACTTTCTAAAGAAGGTCGCGATTGTTTTGTAAAAACGACTCCAACGATAAAACCCGTCAGAGTTATTAATGAAAGTGATTTTAACCCAATCTCGAAGCACTGATTAATAATTTCACGAAAATGAAAAGGAGGTGTAAACGCTTCTTTAAAAAAACGAACAACAAACCGATAACCACTATAAACACCCTCAAAATATGAATCTATTTTCTTTGAAAACAAATATTTTTCGGTACCTAAAGTATTCATTCCTTTTGCATTTTTACATTAAATTTCCAAGTTTGCCGTTTTCTTTGTAAACATACAGAATGCATTGATCACCAATACAAACAACTAAAAAATCATTATAAATTTACAAAAAAAGCCACATAATCCTCATCCTTTCTAGGTAATTTACTTTTAAAAAATTAAAACAACTATTTGATTAAAAACAGAAACATTAAATAGATTACAATATGATTCAGAAACAACAAATGAAACAAAACAGAATGAAAATGTTTTTCTTAAGTGAACTATATTGGAGACATGAACATCAATACTCTTTTTGATTAAATCACAGCAATATTCCTGATATTACAGCGGATCGCATTTACCCTAATTTATCAAATGAAACTAAAAAAAGTACAAACCGCCTTGACAATGTCATAAAAGCAATTTGCACTTCTTACAAGATTTTCTTCTAAAAACAGAAGAAATATTTTTATCTAATTATCTTCCGTATCTTTAGTTTCCTCTATTTCATCTCCTTTTTTTCCTACTTTAACTTTTGGATTATCCTTAGTTCCTGTAACTGTAAGCGGAATTCCGATAATTCCCAGAGGCGGTAAACCCAATCGCATTTTTATATTCAATTTACCGTCTAAACTTGAAGTTCCTTCAATTCTCGGCCTGAAACCTGCAAACTTAAATTTAAAGCGTTCAATGGTAATAATGTTATTTTTTACCGTTGATTTGATTTCCACTTTGGACAATTCCGGGTCTTTAATAGCTTCATGATCGGTAGTTTGACTCACGGCATTAAACATTTTCATACCTTTTACTTTTACATCTTTTATAGACAGTATTCCTCCACCTATTAACGAAGGGTAAACAGGCATCATTTGTTGATTTAGCCTGCCTTTTATTTTGTAATCCAACGAGACAATTCCTTCGGCATTTTCGGCAGCACTTGCCATTTCTCGAAACATTTTCACTTCCTTGTAGGCTCGTTTTATATCAAAATCAGTGGCTTTGATTTCATATTCAAAAACCGCTTTCTTAGGAGAAATTCCTTGATAAGCTGCATTCATGGTAACATTGCAGCCAATTAAATTGAACCCTGTATTCTGCATCAGCATTTTTCCATTTTTCATTTTCACCGCCCCTTTTCCATCTTGCAGTATAAGTCCCTGATAATTGATTTTATGAGCTGTGGCATAAAATTGCAAATCAAGATTTGAAGGAACAAGAATCACTCCGGTTTCTTGAGTAGTATTTTGTGGAGGGATATCTTGAGCTGTCGTTGTCGTAGCAACTGGAGCTGTCGATGTACTGGACATGAACTCATCTACATTGATAAATTTTGAATTCAAAGTAAATGAACCTCTTAAAGTACCATTTTTTGAAGACATAAAATTAAATACATTCTGTAAATAACCATTCAATTTAAAATCAGACTGACCATAAGAAGCCAAAAAGGTATTGAAAGACATTTTATCCTGATTAAATCTGAATATCCCTTCTTTAATCAACAATGATTTGGGCAAATACTCCGTAACAACATTTATATTTCGTAGTTCTAGTGTTCCTTTGTTATGTAATTTGGCGTAGTTCCCTTTTTCGGCATCGTTTTGAGTCCCCTTCAATTCCAAATCAGCTTTGATGAAACCATCAACATCCAATCCTTTTTGCGAAAACACCTTGTAAATTTTACTGATATTTAAAATCCCTTTAGCCTTAATATCATAATTCAAATCATCAAAATTTTTCAGATCAGCTTCCACCAAAAAAGGTTCTCCTTCAAAAGTAAAACCAGCTGGTTTCAACACAACCGAAAGACCGTCATAAGTCCCTTTTTGATTATCTATTTTCGAAATAACATTGATATCGGTTATCGGATTTGGGTAATACGGAGTTTTTACAAATCCATTTTTCAAATTCAACGTTCCATTTACATTTGGAAAAAGTCTTTGCTTTTGATCGTATTTTCCTTTGGCTTTCAAATCACTTACAAGCATTCCTTTTAATTCTATATCCGAAACTCCTAGTGCGCGATTTAATTTCTCCAAATCGATTTGAGAATTCAAAGTCAAATCAATGTCCGGGGTGGACATCCCATTCATTTTCAACTGCGTTTTAAGATAATTTTTTCCAATATTTAAAGATACATTTTTAGCATCCAGCTGTAAAAGTTCTGGATTCAAAGACGGTACTTTTGTCGCAATATCCATATTTAAGTTGGAGACTGGAAAAGCACTTTTTTTATAATTTACAAAGCCGTCTTTTAATTTAAAATTCAAACTTAAATCAGGTGCTATATTTTGGGACGCAATATACTTTCCTTTAAGGGTAAGCAATAAATCAACATTTCCTTTTAATTCAGCATCTTTAAGCCAAGTGATGTATTTTGGAGGAAAAGCGGTAAAAAGTTCATGCAAATTACTTTTGTTTGATTTTATTCTAAAATCCATATTATAGCCATCCTTTAAAAAATCGAATTTTCCAGTAA
>NZ_DASTTN010000420.1:0-5764 GCF_035760125.1 Flavobacterium sp. | reverse complement strand
CACAAAGGAGTTGCCTTTAAAAGAAAGGATGAAATTGCCGAATTGACTTTGAATGACAAGTCGAGTATTCGGGAAGTATAAGAGGTTTTGATAGGCGTTTCTGTGACCGAAGGGGAGTGGCCGATAGATTGTGTAAAAACAGAAAAGCAACCCGTCATGGAGTTGCTTTTCTGTTTTTTAGATTGTAAATGCTTTGTTTTTTATATTAGCAGACTTCAAATTTTGTGACCTATTTCAAGAATTATATTGTTTGCTAGTTGCCCTAAGTAGCTCGCAAAATCTTTTCCATCTTGCGTCCTTTTGCTAATTCATCTACCAATTTGTCTAAATATCTGACCTGTTGCGTTAACTGATTTTCGATTTCTTCCACTCGATAGCCGCAAATTACACCAGTAATCAGGTGTGCATTAGGATTTATGGAAGCATTCTGAAAGAAGGTCTCAAAAGTGATTTTTTCTGCAATGAGTTCCTGTAGTTTCTTTTCGTCATATCCAGTTAGCCATTCGATTACCTGATGCAATTCTTCTTTTGTTCTGTCTTTTTTCTCAACCTTTGCGAGATAATGTGGATATACCGAAGCGAATGTCATTTTCGCGATACGTTCATCATGATTGCTTGTGTTGTTCATCCTTACGTTTTAACTTTAAACTTTTAGTTTATTTGAGTCTTTCTAATTGTCCCTTTCTTTTTACAATATTTTTATAGTCCCATTGAATGTCTCTTGATTTTTTTAGCCAACGGTTTAAATCATTCATATCAATTTCGGAAACACTATTGTAAAATAGAGAAACATCCTTAAATTTTTCACCTTTTACGCTAAAACCTTCTTCTTCAAAGTCAGCTCCGCTCCAAAACATGAGTCGGATTCCCGGTTTTTGTTTGCTGTAGCCAACAATTGGGTTACCATCTAAAAACCAAACAGGGTGGGCGTGCCAAATTTTGCTTTCGGCTTCAGTCAGTTCGTTGTCAATGCCTGTAGCAAGCTGGTCGCAAATTTCTTTGTCGCCCGAGGTTTGTTTTTCGTTGTATGCTTTAATTTCTTGATTCATTTCTGTATTTATAATGTTGTACTGTTTTGTAATCGTTTAATATATCTTAAAACATTTTGTTAGCGGTTGGCTTTTATTTCAATTTGTTTTTAATACGTATTTTACATTCCTGGCCAATACAAAATATTGAATTTATGACCATCTGGATCGGCAAAGCCAAAAGTATAGCCTTTTTCATAATCTTGTGGTTCTGCGAAGATTGTCCCTCTTGCTGATTTAACTTTTTCAACCCAATTATTTACTTCTTCTTTGCTGCTGGCAGAAAGGGAAAATATTATTTCGTTCTCTTTAGGAATACCAATATTGCCGTTTACATCTTTTTTTAATCTTTGCTCAATAAAGAAATTGATAACAAATTTATTTTGTCCAAATAAAAAACTGGTTCCTTCATCCATTTTTCCATTTTGCTCAAAACCTAAAGCTGTATAAAATTTGGTTGTTCTTTCCAAGTCATTTGAGGCTAAGTTTGCCCATATAAATTTTGGTTCCATAACTTTTATTGTTTTAAAAAAATGCAGTTAAAGTTATGAAACTCTATTTCAATAATCAAAAGTTGTGTTTTTTCTGTAGTATGTTTTTTCATGAGGGGTGACGCTCGAGTTCGCGGGGATTAAATGAAATAATTGAAATTCCAGTTTAATTCTTTTTTATTTAGCGTTTCGAATTTTAGTATTTTATCGATGATGGGTTTTTTATGTTCTGCTCCGATAAGAAGTACTGCATTAGTATATTTATTTCTATCACAATAGTTATAAATATTCTTTACCATTTCGTTTTCGCGCAGTTCAATAATATCCCACCATCGTTTGTACGTTAAGATCCACTTCTTGTGATTTATATTTTTTAATATAATTTTCTCCAAAGAAATTCTCCGCTCTGATAATTCGCTGTATTGGTTGCTATTTAGATATGGAAAACCAACTAGTTGTGATAAAATGTTGTGTTGAGCTAACAATATGTTGTATTGGTAACTTTGTCTAAATATTTCAAACATTTCGAGAATATCATTCTTAAAATCTTTGTCGATTAGTTCATTTTTTTCTAAATCTACAGGGAGATGAGAAATAGGATATTTTTGTATGTAGGACTTGATTGTATTTGTTTCTAATGTACCTGAATTCAATCCTCCATAAATTGCAGTAAATCCGTTAGGAGAAAGTTCCTCGAAAATTGCATCAGCAGCAATTGATTCAATAAGTTTATACAATTCTTTCGAGTTGCAACTACCATGTTCTTTATGAACTGTTGCTATTAAAGTAATTTTGCACATAAGTAAATCAGTTTTGGTTACTATTGTCAAAAAAAATTATGCCGATTTGTGAGTTTTCAATTGGCATGCAACTTATTTATTTGCGATGCAATATGGAACATCCTCATTTATTTTTGGGTGATTTTGTATTATTATATTGTTTTGCTAGCATAAATGTATGTGGTTTTTTAAAAATATAATTATTTAACAGACACAAATACAGTTATTTACGATTAAGTGCTAAATAGGTCGCCTAGCCCCGATGGAAGGGAAAATCCTTTTTAATCTCGTTTTTGGGACGAGATTAAAAAGATTGGAATGACAGCGGGACAACTGTTGATGAAATGACAAATACTTCTGCTCCTAAATAATTGTAAATAAACTCGTTTTAAATATTATAATTGAATTAACGTTTCGCCATAAATACCCTAAGTGGTAATGATTAAATTTGTGCAAACTTATGATGAATATGAAAACCCCAATTCCGATTTCCTTATTAGAATTAGCGATAATTACGCAAAACAGCGATGCCAGTGAAACGATGCAAAAAACGAAAGAACTGGCGCAACTAGCCGATGGCTTGGGTTATAAACGGTTTTGGTTGGCCGAGCATCATAATATGGCGCACGTTGCGAGTACGGCAACGGTTGTTTTGATTGGGTTTGTTGCGAGCCAGACCAAGAATATTCGAGTTGGGTCGGGCGGGATTATGCTACCCAATCATTCGCCATTGATTATTGCCGAGCAGTTTGGGACATTAGGGATTTTGTATCCTGACCGAATTGACCTTGGCTTGGGAAGAGCTCCCGGAACCGATTCTCTGACGGCACAAGCCATTAGACCTGACTTTTTTGAGGAATCGCAGCGGTTTCCTAAAAATGTAAAAGCGTTGCAGGACTATTTTTCGGAAGCGAATACTACGGCAAAAGTTAGAGCTTTTCCCGCTGAAGGAACCAATGTTCCTATTTGGATTTTGGGGTCGAGTATGGATAGCGCTTCGTTGGCTGCGGCTTATGGATTGCCATATGCTTTTGCGGGACATTTTGCGCCAAGGCAAATGATTCAGGCTTTTGAGTTTTATCGTGATAATTTTAAGCCTTCCGTATATTTGGATAAGCCAAAAACAATGGCTTGTGTGAATGTAATTGCGGCCGATACAGATAATGAAGCCGAAGTTTTATCAACCAGTTTGTATCAAATGTTTCAGAATTTAGTTCAAAATACCAGAAAACCGTTGCAGCCCCCTGTGGATTCCTTGACCAATCTGATGAATGATTTGAGTGAAGAAGTTCGTTTTCATGTTAACCAAATGACGGCCGGTTCATTTATAGGCAACAAGCAGACATTAACGAAAGAATTAAAAGAATTCATTAACTATTCTCGTGTGGATGAATTGATGATTACCAGTCCGATTTTTAGTCGTCACGATAAACTAAAGAGTTTGAAAATTGCGAAAGAGGTTATTGATGGCATAAATGAGTTTGTTTGAATATAGTTTTTTTTGAATTGCTGCTAACTCTGAGAAACTGCGACTGAAATCTGCAGACCGCAATCTTTTTTATTCCTTGCTTGACAGTTTTTCTCTTTTTTTCTGTTCGGATAAAATGCCGTTTAAGTACGGTTTCGTTGTGTTTTCTATTTCGGCTGCTGAAATGTTCAATGCTTTTGGATTTTGAACCAATTGCAGCCAGGGTTTTGGTGCATCAAAATCATATCCGCCAAAAACAATCACGGGAGTTCCTTTTACGAGTACGTTTTCATCATCCTTTAATATCCATTGGTCTGCCCAAGTGTAAAGGTATTTGGCATCTTTTTCCTGAAGTCGCAAACAGGAATGTGAAGCTGGATAGCCTGGCAATTCATACTGATGCCAGCCAACGCCTAATTTATTGGCAATATTAAAGTTCCAACGCAAATCCCACTCATCATTGAAAGTGCTTGTTGTTTTTTCGGCTTTCCAGTTGGTGTAAAAAAGTCCAATAGGTGTGGGATCTTTTTTTCGCCCCATATTTGTGGGACCGGCGTAAATTAATTCTCCATTTTCATAAGCGGCAAAGGTTTGCGTAGGATATGAAAAGAAGATAATTTTATTGATGTCTTTCAAGTAGGGAACGACTATTGGAAAGGGAAGATAAAACTCTATATCACCAGTCAAATCCTCGGGGATAATGATAGAATCCATTTTGACTAAATTAGATTTGTCTGTTCGGTTAACAGCAAGGACGATTCGAAGTTCTCGACTATCTGTGGTCTTTGTAAGCCATTGTTTGGTGTTTTCGAAATGAAACGAAATGCTTTTAGGCTGTTTCCTAACAATTGTTTTTTTGGAGACCATAATCTCCTGATTCTGTTGTTTACACGAACAGAAAATCATAAAGAGCATTACTATGAGGAGAGTCTTTTGCATAACTAATTTCTTTGATGTAAAATTGACAATTTTCGCTAAAGAGATTGTTATATGATAACGGGAATTTGTTGTGTTATTATTGTATTTGGTCAGCAAAAAAGCCAACTGAGATGTTGGCTTTTTGTATGAGATTATTTTATTTGAGTACAGAGAAAAAGATAAAGGGACAAAAGAGTTACTCCACATATTCCAACAAGTCTCCAGGTTTGCAGTCCAGAGCTTTGCAGATTGCTTCAAGTGTGCTAAAGCGTATGGCTTTGGCTTTTCCGGTCTTTAGAATAGAAAGATTGGACAAGGTCAAATCTACCTTTTCAGAAAGTTCATTTAATGACATTTTCCTTTTTGCCATCATCACGTCAAGATTTACTACTATAGCCATAATTTAGATAGTTAATTCGTTCTCGGATTGTAATTCTATTCCTTTTTTGAAAATCTGTGCTATAATGAATATCACTCCAGCCAGAAAGATGAACTCTCCCGAAATCCAATTTTCGGATATGGGCAAACCGCTTTGGCGTAACCATTCGTGATTAGCATTGGCAAGCATAGAGACAGCCCAAATGGTAAATATTATGTGGCTGACTTTTTCTATTAATAGGGCAACACTCATAGTGAAAGGATGTTCAAGATTGATTTTTGACAAAATTTGTATTACCAAATAAGCACTATAAGCTTTGAGTCCCAATATAGTAATCGTTAAGAGTACTGTTATGGAATACTTCCAAAAATTAGCTTGTCTAAGCGAAAATAAATCTAATCCCAGATACAGATTTTTGGCTCCTTCAGGATTGATAATGCTAATGAAATAGGAAACAATGATGGCTCCAGTATGGATAAGTAAACCAATGAATACAATCCAAGTTAAGACATTCATCGTTGTCAAGATGCTTTCTGTTTTTGTTTTCATAATTCTTAGTATTTAATAAATAATAATCAAATATAAATAAATATTTATTGATAAACAATAAATATTTATTTTTATATTTATTTTAACTTTGTAGATAGAAATGCTGAACGGATATTCATAATTATTGGAGAAGTGGAGTTAAGAATTTTTGT
>NZ_DASTTN010000419.1:0-15060 GCF_035760125.1 Flavobacterium sp. | reverse complement strand
TAATCAAAGATTTTAATTTATTGAGTCCCGAAGTGGCAGTTCCGCCAATGTGCTTTTATCATCTAAAAACTGTTGATCTAGCTCAAAACATAAATAGGGTTTATGTAAAACTAAAATCGGATGATGTAGAAAAGACTATAGCCGATATTGAAAAATTATGGACAACGGTCGATACCGAATATCCATTTAAATATGATTTTGTGGATAAACAGTATGCCAGAACCTATGAAAACTACGTAAAACAAAAGAACCTTTTCTCATTGCTGAATGTAGTTGTGATTGGTATTGCTCTTTTTGGGCTGTTTGCCTTGGCTTCTTATTCCATACAAAGACGTATGAAAGAAATCGCTATTAGAAAAACTCTTGGCGCGGAAACGAATCTTCTATTGAAAGAGTTATCAAAACAGTACATTTTGTATTGCATAATTGGTTTTCTGCTTGCATTGTTTCCAGTGTATTATTTATTGAACAAATGGCTCGAAAATTTCGCTTTTAGAATAGATATAAGCGTATTTCCATTTGTATTTGGATTCTTAACACTATTAGCCTTAACGCTTGTAATTGTGCTGTCAAGAGCCTATCAGGCCACTAAAACTGATGTTTTGAAATATTTAAAATATGAATAATAAAAACTTTTTAACAGCAGTCTTTTTAATATTTTGTGCTTTGGCAAGCGGCCAGGGAAATCCCTGGTCACTTACAAAGTGTATGGAAATGGCTTTGCAGAATAATATCGAAATCAAAATTAGACAGCTCGAAATAGTAAGGACACAGAAGTCGCAAAATTCCGTTTTAAATCGAATGTTACCCGTTGTCAATTTATATGGAGAACAAGGTTATAATTTTGGGTCTACTATTGATCCTTCGACTAACGGTAGGGTGAGTTCTAATATTCAAAATGATAATTTCTATCTCAACGCCAAAACAAATTTGATTGATTTTAATGCTTTTGCAAATGCTAAAAAGGATAAAATCAATATTGAATTAGCCAAAGCCGAAAAAGAAGTTATAGAAAATGAATATAAACTGCAGATTTTGGAAAGTTACTATCAGGCTCTTTATACACAGGAATTATTGAAAATCCAAAAAGAGCAACTCAAGCAAGCTTCCTTTAACTTGGACAGAGTAACCAAAGAAGTCAATATTGGAAGTAAACCTCAAAGCGATTTGTATGATATGCAATTGAGCTTTTCGGAAGAAGAAAACCGAAATTTAGAAACTGAGCAGTTGTACGGAATTAAAAAAACACAGTTGTTCCAATTGATGAATGTTATGGATGTTGCAACTGATGCAGTGGTTTTGGAACCTTATTTAAAAGAAAAAACAACTGATACTATTGAAAGTGCTTTATACAATCCTAAAATTAAGTTTGCTGAACTGAATTATCAAAGCAGTCTAAAATCGATAGGTTTGGAAAGAGCTAATAACTTGCCAGTATTGTCAGCCTATTATGGATATTCCACTTTTTATTATAAAACGTTAAGTCAGACAAACGCAAACACGGATAGTTTCAAAAATCAATTAGCTGACAATAAAAACCAACAAATAGGTATGCAATTGAATGTTCCAATTTTTAATGGATTTAGAAACAACAAAAAAATTGATGCATCGAAAATCGAAAGCGAAAAATCGAAACTGGTTATAGAACAGGAAAAGCAACAGTTGGACAAACAAGTAGCATTGGAAGAACAAAACAAAAAGAATTACTTGCAGATTCAGAATAAATGGATGGAAAAGTTACAATATGCCAAAGCCTCTCTAGCCACTACACAAGCCAAATTTACAAGCGGAAAAGTTGAAGCCATTGTATATTCATCGGTGAAAAACCAATTTCTTTCGGCAGAATATGAAGTTTTGAAAAATAACCTTCAACTACAATATATTGACTTAAAGATAAATTTATTGAAAAATGATAGTTTGTAAAAGTGGGGAACATAAACTCGATAAGGAAGGGATAATGAGCAGTAAAGCCAAAAGAATAGGTACACCTATCAACAAGTATCCTCATTTACGGTTATTGTAATATTATTTACGGTCATAGCATTCTTATTTACAAATCTGGTTTCTCGTTTAATACTCTTTGGGTCTGCAATATAATTTCCCTTTTAAAACAAATACTATTTTAAGTATATTTGTTCTCCTAAAAAAGAACGGATTGTGGCTCAAATAAATAAATTAAAAATATTCAATGATCCCATTTATGGGTTTATTACCATCCCTAATGCTTTAATCTACGATTTAGTTCAACACCCTTATTTTCAACGCTTGAGACGCATTTCCCAAATGGGTTTGTCTTATTTGGTGTATCCAGGTGCCAATCATACTCGTTTTCACCATGCGCTAGGCAGTATGCATTTGATGCAAAAAGCTGTTGAAGTTTTACGCTTCAAAGAAGTAATCATTAGTCCCGAAGAAGAAAATGCTCTATACATTGCCATTTTATTACATGATGTTGGTCATGGCCCTTTTTCACATGCTATGGAAAGTAGCATCGTAGAGGACGTGCATCACGAGGAAATATCATTATTATTAATGAATCAACTCAATATTGAATTTCAGGGACAATTGAGCCTTGCAATTAAAGTCTTTAAAGGTGAATACCATCGTAAATTTATGTTACAGCTTATATCGAGTCAGCTTGATATGGATCGAATGGATTATTTAAAACGAGATAGTTTTTATTCGGGAGTTTCAGAAGGGAATGTGAATTCGGAACGATTGATACAGATGATGAATGTCGTAGATGATGTATTGGTCATTGAAGAAAAAGGCATCTATTCTGTTGAAAAATTCCTCATGTCCAGACGATTGATGTATTGGCAGGTATATTTACATAAAACAAGTTTGGCAGCCGAATTAACTTTGACCAAAGTCTTAAAACGTGCCAAAGAATTGACTGAAAGAGGTGTTGTTTTGCCTTGTAGTGAACCATTACTATTTTTTATGCAAAACAAAGTGACAATGGAGACTTTTGATCCAAAAACTGTAAAGTTATTCACTAAGTTGGATGATTTTGACATCATCAGTGCTCTTAAAGCCTGGGAAAACCATAATGACTTTATACTCTCTTCATTGAGCAAAATGATTATCAATCGAGATCTTTTTAAAATTAAGTTAACGAATGATAAAGTTTCGTTAGAAGAATTACATGTACAAAAGGAACGATTTTCAATTCAAAATAAAATTTCTCTGGCCGAATCTAATTATTTTATTTTCAAAGGTAAAATAAAGAGTCAAGCGTACAGTAAAGTAGCAGAACCCATACGAATTCTAAATAAAGACAAAACAATTGAAGATGTTGTAGAAGCCTCTGACCAGCTGAATTTGAAATCGTTATCAAAGTTAGTGACTAAGTATTATATATGTTTTCCAAAACAACTGCTTTAAAATTAACATTTAAAACCTATTTTTTATATTTTTGTCGCAACAAAACAAGCCAATCTATTTTTATTAAATATTGTGAGAACTAACACTAGCATGTTCCATCTTATACTTTTTAAAAATACAATTCAATAAGATGAAATTTACAGCTGAACAAATAGCAGGAATATTGGAAGGAGAAATTGTTGGAGATCCCAACATTGAAGTTTCTCGTTTATCTAAAATTGAAGAAGGGGCTGAAGGGTCGCTTACTTTTTTATCTAATCCAAAATACATCAACTACATATACACCACAAAAGCCTCAATAACAATTGTTAACGATACTTTTGTTCCCGAATTCCCAATAACTACTACTCTTATCAAAGTAGCCGATGCTTATAAATCTTTTTCTAAACTATTGGAGTTTTACAATCAAGTGAAATTAAATAAAAGCGGTATTGAAACTCCTTCTTTTATTTCTGAAAGTGCAAAATATGGTGCAAATCTATATTTAGGAAGCTTTAGTTATATAGGCGATAATGTTGTATTAGGTGATAATGTAAAAATATATCCAGGAAGTTTTATAGGTGACAATGTAACTATTGGAAATAATGTGGTTATTTTTGCTGGTGCTAAAATTTATTCTGAAACAATAATTGGTAATAATTGCACGATTCATTCTGGTACAATTATTGGTGCTGATGGTTTTGGTTATGCACCAAATGAAGATGGTACGTACAACAAAATACCACAAATTGGGAATGTAATTATAGAGGATAATGTAGATATTGGTGCCAATTCTACGATTGACAGAGCTACATTAGGCTCTACAGTTATCAGAGCTGGTGTAAAATTGGATAATCAAATTCAAATTGCACACAACGTTGAAATTGGGCGTAACACAGTTATTGCAGCCCAATCTGGAATTGCAGGTTCTACCAAAGTAGGGGAGAATTGTATGATAGGAGGACAAGTAGGTATTGTGGGACATCTGACAGTTGGTAATAATGTTCGTATTCAAGCTCAATCTGGAGTCGGAAGAAATATAAAAGATAATGAAATACTTCAAGGAAGTCCAACTTTTGGATATTCTGACTACAGTAAATCATATGTACATTTTAAGAATCTACCAAAATTGGTAAAAGAAATAGAAGAGTTAAAAAAACAAATATTAAACCAAAAAAATGGAAACAATGGTTAAACAGAAGACCATCAAAACAGAAATTTCGCTAACGGGAGTTGGATTACATACTGGAAAAGAAGTTACAATGACTTTCAAACCTGCTCCAGTAAATAATGGCTTTACATTTGTTCGTGTCGATCTTGAAGGTCACCCTGTTATTGAGGCTGATGCTAATTATGTAGTCAATACACAACGTGGTACTAATTTGGAAAAATTAGGTGTCAAAATTCAAACTCCAGAACATGTTTTGGCAGCTTTAATGGGTTGTGACTTGGATAACGTAATTATTGAGTTAGATGCCTCTGAACTACCAATTATGGATGGTTCTTCTAAGTTTTTTATGGAAGCCATTGAAGAAGCGGGAATTATCGAACAGGAATTAAACCGAAATGTATATGTTGTAAAAGAAGTTATTTCTTTTACTGATGAAGCTTCTGGAAGTGAAATCATGGTTATGCCAAGTGATCATTATAGTGTTACTACAATGGTTGATTTTGGAACAAAAATATTAGGCACACAAAATGCCACTTTAAAAACTATCGGAGATTTTAAAACAGAAATTTCCAATGCCAGAACTTTTAGCTTCTTACATGAATTGGAAGCGCTATTGGAAAATGGCTTGATTAAAGGAGGAGATTTAAACAATGCTATCGTGTACGTAGACAAAGATATTTCTGAATCTACAATGGAGAGTTTGAAGAAAGCTTTTGGTAAAGATGAAATTACGGTAAAACCAAATGGAATTTTAGACAATCTGACTTTGCATTATCCAAATGAAGCTGCAAGACATAAATTGCTAGATGTGATTGGAGACTTAGCTTTGATTGGAACTAAAATTCAAGGAAAAATAATCGCCAACAAACCTGGGCATTATGTAAATACCCAATTTGCAAAAAAAATGGCCAAAATCATTAAAAGTGAACAAAGAAATTATGTTCCTACCTATGATTTAAACCAAGAGCCATTAATGGATATCCATAAAATTATGGCTATGTTGCCTCATAGGCCTCCATTTTTATTGATTGACAGAATCATTGAAATGTCGGATAGTCATGTTGTGGGAATGAAAAATGTAACAATGAACGAAAGTTTCTTCGTTGGACATTTTCCTAATGCACCTGTAATGCCTGGAGTTTTGATTGTTGAAGCAATGGCACAAACAGGAGGAATATTAGTTTTAAGTACTGGTCCAGATCCTGAAAATTATTTGACATTTTTCATGAAAATTGACAACGTAAAATTTAAGCAAAAAGTTTTGCCGGGAGATACACTAATTTTCAAATGTGATTTGATTACGCCAATAAGAAGAGGTATCTGTCACATGCAAGCCAATGCTTATGCAAATGGGCGTTTGGTTGCACAAGCCGAATTAATGGCGCAAATTGCAAGAAAACAATAAATTTTGATTAATTGCTTTTAATGAAGAAAGCGTTAGTTATATTAATTAATTTAAAAAATAGTAGATGAATCAACCGTTAGCATACGTTCATCCAGGTGCAAAAATCGCCAAAAATGTTGTAATTGAACCTTTTACAACCATTCATAATAATGTAGTTATTGGTGATGGAACTTGGATAGGTTCTAATGTAACAATAATGGAGGGAGCAAGAATTGGTAAAAATTGTAATATTTTTCCAGGTGCTGTAATTGCTGCTGTACCTCAAGATTTAAAATTTGGAGGAGAAGATTCTTTGGCAATTATTGGAGATAATTGTACTATTAGAGAATGTGTTACCATCAATAGGGGAACTATTGCTTCAGGTCAAACTGTAATTGGTAATAACTGCTTAATTATGGCAACTGCCCATATCGCTCACGATTGTCACGTTGGTAATAATGCTATTATTGTTAATGGTGTTCTTTTAGGAGGACATGTAACAATTGGGAATTATGCCGTTATTGGTGGACTATCAGCTGTACATCAGTTTATCAGTGTTGGTGACCATGCCATGGTATCTGGAGGTTCTTTACTAAGAAAAGATGTTCCGCCATACACTAAAGCAGCAAAAGAACCTTTGTCTTATGTTGGAATCAATTCCGTAGGATTAAGAAGACGTGGGTTTACATCCGAAAAAATCAGAGAAATCCAAGAAATTTACAGAATTTTATATCAAAAAAATTATAATGTAACTCAAGCTCTGGACATAATAGAAGGTGAAATGGAAGCTACGCCTGAGCGTGATGAAGTAATTGATTTTATCAGAAACTCATCAAGAGGAGTAATGAAAGGTTATTCTGGAAACTATTAATTTAGCAGACAGAAAAGAATAAAAAATAATTATAAAATTGAATATAGTAAACAGCTTATGTTTATTAAAATTCAAAATCAATAAATAAATAAATAATACAACAATAATGGCGACTACATCAGATATTAAAAATGGATTGTGCATCAAATACAACAATGATATTTACAAAATCATTGAATTTCTTCATGTGAAACCAGGGAAAGGTCCTGCATTTGTAAGAACAAAATTAAGAAGTTTAACTAACGGAAAAGTATTGGACAATACTTTCTCTGCTGGTCATAAAATTGAAGAAGTAAGAGTTGAAAACCACAAATTTCAGTTTTTATACCCTGAAGGTGATTTATTCCATTTTATGAATGTTGAAACTTACGAGCAAATCTCTTTGAATAAAAACATTTTGGATTCACCGGATTTATTGAAAGAAGGAGAAAGTGTAATGGTAAGTATCAATACAGAAACTGATTTGCCACTTTCTGTTGATATGCCTGCATCTGTTGTCCTTCAAGTTACTTATGCTGAACCAGGTGTTAAAGGAAATACAGCTACGAATGCAACAAAATCTGCTACTGTTGAAACAGGTGCAACTGTAAATGTTCCTTTGTTCATTAATGAAGGAGACAAAATAAAAATCGATACTACTTCTGGTTCTTACATGGAACGAGTTAAAGAATAGTTGTCTCTGTTTAGTGTTTGATTTAATTATAAACTGAACACTAAACACTGATTTCTGAATACAATATTTATGAAATTTCCAAAAGTTTATTCTCTACAAGATATTGCAAATTTGCTTCAATGCGAATTTGTAGGCGATGCTTTGTTTCCAGTTTATGGCATGAATGAAATTCACGTTGTAGAATCTGGGGATATCGTTTTTGTAGATCATCCAAAATATTACGATAAAGCTTTACAATCAGCAGCTACAATTGTTTTAATTAACAAAAAAGTAGAGTGCCCTGAAGGAAAAGCTTTGTTGATTTCAGATGATCCTTTTAGAGATTTTAATGTACTAACAAAACACTTCATGCCTTTTGTACAGGCGAATGTTTCTATTTCGGCTTCCGCAAAAATCGGAAAAGGAACTATGATTCAACCAAATTCTTTCATCGGAAATAATGTTGTTATCGGAGAAAATTGTTTGATACACGCTAATGTTTCCATTTATGACCATACAATAATTGGGAATAATGTTATTATCCATTCAGGTACTATTCTTGGAGCCGATGCCTTTTATTATAAAAAAAGACCAGATGGTTTTGATCAACTAATTTCGGGAGGTCGAGTTGTAATTAAAGATAATGTTGGTATTGGAGCACTTTGTACAATTGACAAAGGAGTTACTGGTGATACCACTATTGGAGAAGGTACCAAAATTGATAATCAGGTACACGTTGGACATGATACCGTAATTGGTAAAAAATGTCTAATCGCTTCGCAAACAGGTATTGCAGGTTGTGTGATTATAGAAGATGAAGTTACCATTTGGGGACAGGTGGGAACAACAAGTGGCATCACTATAGGAGCAAATGCAGTAATACTTGGACAGACAGGTGTTACAAAATCAGTGGATGGAGGGAAAAGTTATTTTGGTACTCCAATTGAAGAATCAAGAGAAAAATTGAAGCAATTAGCAAATATTAAAAAGATACCCGAAATTTTAAAAAAATTAAAATAATATGTCTGCTAAAGAAATTGTAAAAAGTTTTTATAAATCAGATGCCTTCATTAATCCTACGATAATGAAAGAGTATTTGCATCCCGACTGTATTTTGGATTGGAATAGTAGCACAGGATTTATTCAAATGGATTATAAAGAATTAATCAATTTGACTAATGACATTAGTAGGGCTTATGTTCGTACCAAAGCAAGAATTAGTCATATTGTGGAAGAAGGAAATATGGTTTCTGTACGTTTTTCACATTATGTAAAAACAATAGAAAATCCAAGAGAAGAAATGTTTTTGGCCCATATTATGATTATATGGGAATTAAAAGATAATAAATTATACAGAGGATATCAAATTAGTCAAGTGATGTAATTATTTTTATTTTAAAAAAAGTATAAAATAATTACAAAAGACTTACTTTTGCGTCACAATTTTAAAAACTACATAAAAAATATATCATGAGTGTTTTAGTTAATAAAGATTCAAAAATAATTGTTCAGGGATTTACAGGTAGCGAAGGAACTTTCCACGCTTCTCAAATGATTGAATACGGTACGAATGTTGTTGGTGGTGTTACTCCTGGAAAAGGAGGAACTACACATTTGGACCTTCCAGTTTTTAACACAGTAAAAGATGCTGTTGAACAAGCCGGAGCCGATACAACTATTATTTTTGTACCACCTGCTTTTGCTGCAGATGCAATTATGGAAGCTGCAGATGCTGGAATAAAAGTAATCATTGCTATTACTGAAGGAATTCCAGTTGCAGATATGATTAAAGCAAATAGCTATGTAAAAGAAAGAAATGCTAGATTAATAGGTCCAAACTGTCCAGGTGTTATTACGCCAGGAGAGGCTAAAGTTGGAATTATGCCAGGTTTCGTTTTCAAAAAAGGAACTGTAGGTATTGTATCTAAATCAGGAACTTTAACATATGAAGCTGCTGACCAAGTTGTAAAACAAGGATTGGGAATTACTACCGCTATCGGTATTGGTGGAGATCCAATTATTGGAACAACTACTAAAGAAGCTGTAGAATTATTGATGAACGATCCAGAAACAGAATGTATTGTAATGATTGGTGAAATCGGTGGTCAATTAGAAGCTGATGCTGCTAAATGGATTAAAGCTGACGGTAATCGTAAACCAGTTGTAGGTTTCATCGCAGGAGTTACTGCTCCAGCCGGACGTACAATGGGACATGCAGGTGCAATTGTTGGTGGTTCTGACGATACAGCTGAAGCTAAAAAACAAATTATGAGAGAGAACGGAATTCACGTTGTTGACTCTCCAGCTGAAATAGGAAAGAAAGTAAAAGAAGTATTGGGTTAATATTCAGTATTTTAAAAACAAAATACCAAAATGCCTCACGATTTTGTGAGGCATTTTTTTAATTATAAAAAATATGTACAAAGAATTAGAAAAGTTTACAGTAAAAGGGAATTTTACGTTTACACAGGAAGATAATTTAGAAGCAGTTTGTAACGCTTCAGAAACAGGAAGTGGAGTTTTTGTTGTTTATGCTGCCAAAGAATTAATAATGGTTGGTTCTACAGGAACAGTTCAAAATGATGGGACTTTGAAAAGCAAAAATGGTGGTTTACATGATAAGATTGTAAATGGTCATCAATTTGCTAAAACGGGAAGAAAATATTCTTGGCCTGCTCAAATGAAAAAAGAAAGTATTGATACCTTGGAAGTTTTTTGGTTTGAAACTTTTAATAGCGATGCAAAATCAATTCCAACTAGCGTTGAAGGTCAAGTTTTACAAAACTTTCTAGATGAAAATGGTAAATTGCCAAGATGGAATGTCGCTTTTTAATACATTCATAGTCAAACAAAAAATGCTTTACATCTTGTAAAGCATTTTTTGTTTATTTTTATTTTGAAAAAATAAAGAGTTTATTTTTCTTTAAAATCTACAGATAAGGAATTAACGCAATATCGTTGACCAGTTTTTGTTGGCCCATCTTCAAAAACATGACCTAGATGCCCTCCACAATTGGAGCAAACAATTTCAGTACGCTTCATACCGTGTGTATTATCTACAATATATTCTACTTTTCCAGGAATTGATTCATCAAATGATGGCCAGCCACAATGCGCGTCAAACTTAGAATTACTTTCAAATAAGGGAGTCCCACAGCCTCCACAACAATAAACTCCATTTTCAAAATGCAAATTATACTTGCCTGTATGTGGATATTCTGTACCTTTTTGGCGAAGAATTTTATAACGCTCAGTTCCTAATTCTTCTTCCCATTCTTTTTCTGATTTCACAAAAGGATAATTCATGATGCTTATTTTTCAATAAAATTAGTTATTTTTTCGATTACTTGATGATCAGCAAGTATCTTTCTGTGGCCTAACCTCTTGGTCAACATTAATTCTCCGTTTTTGAGATGCTGATGTATATGAATTCCTGCCTTTACGGGCACTTCAGGATCATTTTCATCGTGAATTACCAAAGTCGGAATTAAAGTCGTTTCGGCAGCTTTGTATGCACTGTAATCATCCATGATTCCACCATATTTATTTTCAAAACGCTCACATAATAGTTTGCTTATTTCGGGTTTCAATCCCAATTTGGCAACAAAATCCTCTGTGATATCCTGTACAATATCTCCACTACCAATAATTACAGCTTTCTTTACTTGAAATCCTTCTTTTATGGCATTCATAACTGTCATTCCACCCAAAGAATGTCCAATAGCAATTTCAAAAGGTCCAAATTGTTTGTCTATTTCAATAACTGAAGCAATAAAATCAACCATGATGGTAGAATTTCCAGGAGATTTTCCATGTGCTGGCGCATCAAAACTAACAGTGGAATATCCCAATCTGATCATTTCATCGGCAATTTTACATAATTGAGTACCTCTGCCTGACCATCCGTGAACCAATAAAACTTTTTTACCGCTTTTCCCATACTCATAGACATTTATTTTTCTATTTATGGGAGGGACAATAATCATTTGTTGAACACTCTTTTTATCCATTTCAATTTCTCGTTTTGGAATTTTATGTTTTATTGGGGTTGTAAACAATTTAGATGCATAAATCGTAACCCATTTAGTAGACAAAAAAGCAATAAACTTACTTGATAGGATTATAATTTTAGGAATTTTCAAAGGCTTAGTATGATTTGTGGCGTTTTTTGTCATATTGATAAAATTGTGAAATGTCTTTAAAAATTAATTTTTTTTAACTAAATTTAAAAAACATAAAATTAGTATAAATTTAATGTTAATATAATTTTATTTCATAGTATAAAAGTATTAATTTTTTAAATTTTGTAAGGAATTGAGATGTTCGGAAACATCATCATTAAACAAAAATAAAAGGTCATTCATGGAAATATTTCACATTGGAGCAGAATGTTACCCGGTAGCAAAAGTGGGTGGTTTAGCCGATGTAATTGGGGCATTGCCAAAATACCAAAGCAATGAAGAAAATAAGGTTCATGTTGTCATTCCATGTTATCAAACAGCATTTCGATTAGAAAATGATTTTGATTGTGTTCATTGGGGAAAATTAAAATTAGGAAACTTTAATTTTCCGTTTAGCGTATTGAAAGAAACGTCAAATAAATTAGGATTTGAGCTCTATTTAATAGATATCCCAGAACTTTTTGACCGACCATATATATATAATTACAAAGATGATATCGAACGTTTTTTATCATTTCAAATTGCTGCATTAGACTGGATTTCAGGAAGGAGTTCTATTCCGGATATTATTCATTGTCACGATCATCATACGGGCTTAATACCTTTTATGAAAAAGTATTGCCCAAAATATGATAAACTAAAAAAGATACCAGCACTCATTACAATCCACAATGGATTGTATCAAGGTATATTTGCATTTAATAAATTATATTATTTGCCTGAATTTGATTTGATTAACATAAAAGAATTAGAGTGGGGAAATTGTATCAATTCTTTAGCTGCGGCGATAAAATGTGCTGATGAAGTTACCACTGTTTCAACAAGTTATCTCAATGAAATGAATCATTCGGACAATGGTCTTGAAACATTATTTCAAAGGGTTCGACACAAGTCAAAAGGGATTCTAAATGGAATCGATATTGATGTATGGGATCCAGAGAAAGATCCAATGCTGGAAATAAATTATTCGGCAGATACAATTAATGAAGGGAAGCAAAAAAATAAAGAGCAAATGTGTACGCTTTTCAATATGAATCCAACAAAGCCACTCTTTAGTTTCATTGGTAGATTATATAATGAAAAAGGAGCTGATTTACTTCCGAAGGTTATATCATCAGCTTTGACAACTTTTAAAGAAGAAATCAATATTTTAATTTTAGGGTATGGAGATGTCGAAATAGAAAACCAACTTACACAATTGCTCTCTGTTTATCATGAAAATTACAATGTCTACATTGGTTATAATGAAGAATTGGCGCACAAAACGTATGCAAGTTCCGATTTTATTTTAATTCCATCACGTGTAGAACCTTGTGGATTGAATCAAATGTATGCATTGCGATATGGTACAATACCGATAGTAAGAAGAACAGGAGGTTTAAAAGATACAATCATTGATTTTGAAGATAGCGGAAATGGAATTTGCCACGACCAAGCTTCAGTAGAAGATGTTTTAGATTCTATACAACGAGCTGTCGATTTGTATAAAAACAAAGAAAGCATCACCCAAATGAGAATAAAAGGAATGAATACAAACCATTCTTGGAAAACCGTAAGCCAAGAATATATTGAATTATATAATTTAATTATTGCAAAGACACATGAAAGCTAAAAGAAAAAAAGTTATCGCTATTATTTTAGGAGGAGGCCAAGGTTCAAGATTGTATCCATTAACTGCCAGAAGGTCAAAGCCCGCAGTTCCGATAGGAGGAAAATATCGATTGGTAGATATTCCAATTTCAAATTGTATGAATTCCGATATTTATAAAATGTTTGTCTTGACACAATTCAATTCCGCTTCGTTGAATGCCCATATTAAGAATACTTATAATTTTAGCATTTTTAGTCAGTCTTTTGTGGATATTTTGGCCGCCGAGCAAACACCAGACAACCCAACTTGGTTTCAAGGAACTGCTGATGCCGTAAGACAATGTATGCCGCATTTTCTAAACCATGAATTTGATTATGCTTTAATTCTTTCGGGGGATCAGCTGTACCAAATGGATTTTAACGCAATGCTTGAGGCCCATATCGACGCTCAAGCCGATATTACTATTGCTACTTTACCTGTAAATGACAAAGACGCTCCAGAATTTGGGATATTGAAAACAAATGCAGAAAGTTGTATTGATTGCTTTATAGAAAAGCCTGCCAAAGAATTATTACCCGATTGGAAATCGGAAGTAAGTGATGAAATGAAGAGCCAAGGAAAACACTATTTAGCTTCAATGGGCATCTATATTTTCAACAGAAAATTGTTAATCGATTTGATGGCCAATCCCGAAACAAAGGATTTCGGAAAAGAAATCATACCACAAGCCGTTGGAAATAAAAAATTATTGAGTTATCAATATGAAGGTTATTGGACAGATATAGGTAACATCGACTCCTTTTTTGAAGCCAATATAGGTTTAACGGATGATATTCCTCAATTCAATCTGTTTGACAACAATAATAAAATCTATACCAGACCTCGTTTATTATCACCTTCTAAGTTCCATAAAACAATGGTTGAAAGATCATTAATATCTGAGGGGTGCATTATTCATGCTAAATCAATTACCAAATCTGTTATTGGTAACCGTTCTCGAATTGGAGAAGGAACCGTGATTCAACACTGTTATGTTATGGGTAATGATTTCTATCAAAATATTGATGATATTAACGACGATATCAATAATGAAATACCTTTAATCGGGATAGGAGAAAGGTGTTTTATTGATAATGCCATCGTAGATAAAAACTGTAGGATTGGAAACGATGTATATGTAAAAGGTGGCAAACATTTGGCCGATACCTCAAACGATTTGTATTGTGTAAAAGAAGGAATTGTCGTGATCAGAAAAGGAGCAATAATTCCAAATAATTTTACAGTAAAATAATTTACTCATAGAAAATTCTTCTTAAAATATTCATCAGAAAAACTCAATTCACCAAATAGTCAGTACAATTTATTGCACTTTCTATTTGGTGTAATTAGTAATTACTACGTAATCCAATTTCTCATTCAACATTAATCCAAAAGAAAAACTACTAATTAGGGAAATTTGATTTATTATTCACAATAAACAAAGTCTAATGAATCTAATTAATAGAATATTTGTATTTTTTGAAATTAGCTTCTATAAATATTCAATATTTACTAAATTACATGTTCAATTTAACTAATCTCATGCAAAACCAAACTCGTATAATTATAGAAAATGTTTTACCACAACTCAATGGTGGCAGCTTTGCAATAAAAAGAATTGTAGGTCAAAAAATAGTAATCACCGCTGATGTTTTTTCAGATGGTCATGATGTTATTCAATGTTGTGTAAAGTTCAAACATGAATCTGAAAACAATTGGCAGGAAGTTCGAATGACACCAACACACAATGATGAATGGTTTGCTGAATTCCATGTTGAAAAGCAAGGAAAGTACACTTATTTTGT
>NZ_DASTTN010000418.1:0-2902 GCF_035760125.1 Flavobacterium sp. | reverse complement strand
GGCGGCAACTAAATCTGATTCAGTTAGTTCCAAAATTTTCATCGACTCAGAGGAATAATACACTTTGTTTGTTGTCAAATCCCAGTCCCAAACTCCCCTATCCGATGCTTGCACCGCAAAATGATACCTTTCATCAGCTACCTTTAATCGAATTTCTTGTTCTTTCACTACTGTTACGTCTGAAATCAGTCCGTAAAAGACCACCTCATCATTATCATTTTTTTTGGGTGTTGCATCAATACGAATCCATTTATAACCACTTTCTGGCATTAATAACCTGAAATCAATTTCCCATTTTTCGTTGCTTGAAATTGCCTTTTCATAAGAATCCAAAAAAACTTTTAAATCCGGTTCATAAATTTTATAATTCGATAATTTGTATGAATCTTCCAGAAACTCATTTATGGAAAATTCATTTAAAAACTCAATGGGTTTACTCAAAAAATCTACTGCAATTTCTTTAAGAGAATTCACCCTTATTTGAAAAATGATGTTCGGAAGCTGCTTAATTAAACTTTCGTATAATTTATTTAAGTCCTCTGGGTTTTTATTGGCTGTAAAAATCATTATTTGCTATACTTCTTAAGTGTAATAGCAAAACTATTGAATCTTAAATAGATATTAACACAAAACATTAAATTTTATTCAAAAAATCACTTCCGTGGATGATAGGCATTCATGACTTCAGTTAAAAATTTCCGGTCCAAATGAACATAAATCTCGGTGGTGGTGATGGATTCATGGCCAAGCATCAATTGGATCGATCGCAAATCAGCTCCATTTTCCAATAAATGGGTTGCAAAAGAATGTCTAAAAGTATGCGGACTTATTTTTTTATTCAAATTGATTTTTACAGTCAAATCTTTAATAATTGTGAAAATCATTGCTCGGGTCAATTGCTGTCCTCTTCGGTTTAGAAATAAAGTGTCTTCAAAACCTTTTTGAATCCCAAGATGAACACGCACTTCATTTCTATAAATTCCAATATATTTTTGGGTCAAATCCCCAACTGGGACAAAACGCTGTTTATTGCCTTTTCCGGTAATTTTGATGAATCCTTCCTCAAAAAACAAATCGGATATTTTTAAGGCAACCAATTCGGAAACCCGAAGTCCGCAACCGTATAAAGTTTCCAACAACGCCCTATTACGTTCCCCTTCGTTCGAACTCAAATCAATTGCCGAGATAATAGCATCAATTTCCTCGACTGCCAAGGTATCTGGCAGTTTTCGACCTGTTTTTGGGGATTCAATCAATTCCAAAGGATTGTCATTTCTAAAATCTTCAAAAATTAAATAAGAGAAAAAGCTTTTGAGACCCGAAATTATTCTGGCCTGAGATCTGGGATTTACTTCTTTGGAAATAGCATAAATAAATTGTTGCACTGTTTCCTCATTAATAGCTATTGGAGAAATCTGAATTGAATTTTGACTTAAAAACAAACACAAGCGCTCAATATCAAAAGAATAATTGTCAATGGTATTTTTTGACAAACCTCTTTCAATCTTAAGATAGGACTGATAACTCTTTAGATACGATTCCCAATTCATTAGAACAAAGTAAGGGCTTTTTGGTGTAAAAAAAAACCTCCCGAATTGGGAGGCTTAATTTTAATTTCTAATAAGATATTAGAATTTATATCCTAAAGACACTGAGAATACTCCGTTTTTAATTGAATCATCAGAAAGGTCAGTATCATAAACATTAGTTAAACCAAAATTATATCTCAATCCTGCAGAAAGATTTTCTGTAAAATCGTATCCTGCACCTAAATTTAAACTAAAATCAGTAGAACTCACGAAATCTTTAACATCCTCACTCTCTATTTTAGCAGAAGTTAAGAAACCGATTTGTGGACCAGCCTCTAAACTAAAAGATTTTGCTACATAATATTTTGCCAATACCGGAATATTGATGTAACCTAAATTAAATGTTTCTCCTTCACTTTTGGCTCCTTGGGCAGAGTACAAAACCTCAGGCTGTATTGCGAATTTTTCGCTAAGTTTAATTTCAGCAAAACCCCCAACTTGAAAACCAACTATAGATGAAGCGTTATCCACATCTCCTGTAAGATTAGCAACGTTTAATGCAGCTTTTACTCCAAATTTAACTTCTTGTGCATTGGTAAATCCAAATGCTAAAACAGCAACAGCTGATAAAATAATTTTTTTCATTTTTGTTTAATTATAATAGTTATTTCCAGCAAATGTATTGTTATTTTTTTCTCTTTAATAAAAAAATAATAGTATTTTTCATATTTATACCAACAATTATACTAACCTTTTAACAATCAATAAGATTGCCTTTTATTACAAAACAAAAAAAATTAATACTCTTTTCTGCAATAAAATTAATTAGTAAGAATTGTAAAAAAACTATTATCATTCAAATTAAGCCAATTACCAATTCATTCGAACAAAGTAAAAATCCTTTTGTTTATAAAAAAACCTCCAAATTGGGAGGTTAATTTTTAACCCTAATAAAATATTAGAATTTATATCCTACAGATATTGAGAAAACTCCGTTTTTAATTGAATCATTTGACCCATCTTCATTTTTTCCAACATTAGTCAAACCAAAATTATAACGAACTCCTCCAGAAAATTTCTTTGTAAAATCATAACCTGCTCCAATATTTAAACCGAAATCAACAGATTCAAAAAAATCTTTAGCATTTTGCGACACTGATTGGCCCAAAACCTCAGTTTCTATTTTTGAACTTGTCAAAAAACCAATTTGAGGTCCAGCTTCCAAACTAAACTTTTCAGCAGCATAGTATTTAAACATAACCGGAATATTTACATATGCCAATTTAAAATTATTTTCCGTATTATACTCAGTACCGTTATAATCAACATTCATATCAAATTTACTTCCTTGTGTGGAATACAATAATTCGGGT